>NZ_JBDKSX010000092.1:0-53340 GCF_039680435.1 Mizugakiibacter sp.
CCGCCGGCCAACCGTGAAACGCACCATGACGATCCATCGCATCCGACTCGCCGCCGCGCTCGGCGGCACGCTGATTCTGGCCGCGTGCGGCCAGCCGGCCCCCTCCGCGCCGTCGACGCGCCCGCCGGACCGCGACCTGGTCGCCGCGATCCGCGCCGCCGGCGAGCAGGACCATTCGGTGGTGCAGGTCGCGCCGCTGCGCGATCCCGCCGTGCAGGGCCTGCTCGACGCCGCGCACGCCGACGAACAGGCCGGCCGCTACGCCGACGCCGCGGCCAAGGCCGACCAGGCGCTGAAGCTTTCGCCCGAAGCGCCGGACCTGCTGCAGTACCGCGCCGAACTGGCGGTGCGCCTCAAGGACTACGCCGACGCCGAGCGCCTGGCGCAGCGCTCGTTCGACCTCGGCCCGCGGCTGGGCGAGCTGTGCGCGCGCAACTGGCAGACCGTGGCGGAACTGCGCGCACTGGCCAGCGACGGTGCCGGCGCGGCCGCGGCGAAACGCGCGCGCGAGGACTGCCGCGTCGCCGGCCCGGTGCGGATGTAAGCCCGCCGCGGCTCAGCGCGACGCTCGAGGCTTCACCAGCAGGCTGGCGGCGATGGAGATCGCCAGCACCGCCGCCGTCACGCCCAGCATCAACGTCACCGGCACCTTGTAGACGTCCATCAGCAGCATCTTCGCGCCGACCAGGGCGACGATCAGCGCCAGCCCGTAGCCGAGCAGGTGGAAGCGCGCGGCCATGTCGGCGAGCAGGAAGTACATCGCGCGCAGGCCGAGGATGGCGAAGGTGTTGGCGGTGAACACAATGAACGGGTCGGCGGTGACCGCGAAGATCGCGGGGATGCTGTCCACCGCGAAGACGACGTCGGTGACCTCGACCAGCACCAGCACCAGGAACAGCGGCGTCAGCGCGCGGCGCCCGCGTTCGCGCACGAGGAAACGCTCGCCGTGCAGCGCCTGCGTGACCGGCAGGTGGCCGCGCATCCAGCGCAGCAGCGGATTGCCGCCAAGGTCGGCGGACTTGCCGGTGAACAGGAACATCTTGACGCCGGTGCCGACGAGGAAGGCGCCGAACACGTAGAAGATCCACTCGAACTGCCGGATCAGCACCGCGCCGAGATAGATCAGCACCGCGCGCATCGCGATCGCGCCGACCACGCCCCACAGCAGCACGCGCTTCTGCAACTCGGCGGGAATCGCGAAGTAGGTGAAGATCGTGATCCACACGAACACGTTCTCCACCGCCAACCCCTTCTCGATCAGGTAGCCGGCGGCGTATTCCAGCGTCTTGCGGCGCGCGACCTCGGCGCCATACAGGCCGTGCAGATGCCACCACAGCCAGGCGCCGAACGCCGCCGCGGCGGCGACCCACACCAGCGACCACAGCGCCGCCTCGCGCGTCGACACGCGGTGGCTGCCCTGCGCGCGCAGCAGCAGGAAGTCGACCGCCACAAGCGCCGCCACCAGCAGGCCGAAGGCGAGATACAGCATCGGCGTTCCGGTGTGCGCGACGGCATCCACGACGGCAACCTCGGCGGAATGCAGCACGGCCAGCGATGGCCGCATCCGATCATCGCCGCGGCGGCGCTTTCTTGCGCCGGATCAGGGTTCCGCGGGGCGTTGGGCCGATGCGCTGCGATGATGGAGCGCGATGCCAGATCCATCGCGGCAGCGCGCGCCCGAGCCTGGCCTGAAGCCTCGTGCGCCGTGCGCACGCGACTGGCGGACGGTGCCGAACGTGCGAGGCCGCACGCGGCGATGCCGGTGCCGCCGCTCAGGTCATCGTCAGCCCGGCGTCGACCGCAAGCGTCTGCCCGGTCACCGCGTCGCTCAGGCCCGAGACGAAGAACAGCACGGCCTGCGCGAACTCGCGCGGCGTGACCACCTGCCGCAGCGGCGAGGCGTGCGCCACCCTTTCGAACACTTCGCTGGTCGTGTCGCGGCTGGCGTCGGTGGTCTTGAGCAGGCCGCCGGCCAGCAGGTTGACGCGGATGCCGTGCGGGCCCAGCTCGGCGGCCAGGTTGCGCGTCAGCCCGAGCAGCGCCGCCTTGGCGGTGGTGTAGTCGTAGTAGGTCACCACCGGGTTGAAGATCAGGTTGGTGGCGATGTTGACGATCTTGCCGTAGCGGCGCTGCTGCATGTACGGCAGCGCCGCGCGCGTGGTGTTCACCGCCGCGCGCACCGCGCCCTCGAACTGGCGCTGGAAGTTGTCCCAGGCGATCGTCTCGATGCGCGTGTACGCCGCGCTCGGATCGAAGCGGTAGGCCGGCAGCGCGTTGTTCACCACCGCGTCGATGGTGCCGAAGCGCGCGGCGGCGGCGCGCATCATCGCCTCGACCTCGTCGGAGCGGGTCACGTCGGCGCGGAACGCGAAGGCGCGGCCGCCGCGGCTGCCGATCGCGTCCACCAGCGCTTCCGCCCGTTCCTGGCTGCGCAGGTAGTTGACGCATACCGACGCGCCCGCCTGGGCGAGCTCGTCCGCGATCGCGGCGCCCAGGCCGCGGCTCGCTCCGGTGACGACGACCGCACGATCGCGCAGATCCATGTCGCTCTCCCTCCACAGATGCCGCCGACCGACGCGGCGCGCACGTCCCGGGCGGCGTCGGCCGCGTCGAGCATGCCGGGCCGGGCGCGTACCGCCCGTTGCCGTCGGCGCGCGCCGCGACCAGCCTAGGTACGCCGGCCGGACCTCGTCTTGTCCCAGATCAGGCGGGGCGGGAATCGTGGCCGCCCGCGCGGGCGGTTCAGGCCGCCACGCCGAACAGCGCGCCGACGCCCGCGGTCAGCGCCATTGCCAGCGCGCCCCAGAAGGTCACGCGCAGCGTGCCGGTCGCCACCGACGCGCCGCCGGTGCGCGCGGCGACGCCGCCCAGCAGGGCGAGGAACACCAGCGAGGTGGCGGCGACCAGCGGGACCAGCCGCGCGGCCGGGCTCAGCGCCGTCACCGCCAGCGGCAGCGCCGCGCCGACCGCGAAGCTCGCCGCCGAGGCCAGCGCCGCCTGCAGCGGGCGCGCGCGCAGCGCGGTGGTGATGCCGAGCTCGTCGCGCGCGTGCGCCTCCAGCGCGTCGTGCCTCATCAATTGCGCCGCCACCTGCTGCGCCAGCGCGGCGTCGAGGCCGCGGCCGACGTAGATCGCGGTCAGCTCCTTCAGCTCCGCCTCCGGCTCGGCCGCCAGCTCGCCGCGCTCGCGCTCGATGTCGGCGTGCTCGGTGTCGGCCTGCGAATGCACCGAGACGTACTCGCCCGCCGCCATCGACATCGCCCCGGCGACCAGCCCGGCCACGCCCGCCACCACGATGCTGCCGTGCGAGACATGTGCCGCCGCCACGCCCAGCACCAGGCTGGCGGTGGACACGATGCCGTCGTTCGCGCCCAGCACCGCGGCGCGCAGCCAGCCGATGCGTTCGGTGCGGTGGCGTTCCCAGTGCAGGGTAGGCATTGAATGGCTCCGTCAGTCGGATCGCGCCGGATCGGCGCGGGCGGGCCAAGCTTGCCTTGCGGCCCGCGCGATGCGGAAGGGGCATACATGAATCGCCCCGGGTATCCCGGAGGCTCGTGGGTGTGGGTCACGCCGCCATCGCGAGCTCACGCTGTCGCCGATCGTAAGCCGCTTCGGCTTCTGCTGGCGGGATGCTCTCGATCGGCCCGAGCAGCGCCGATGGTTGAACCAGTCCACCCAGTCCCAGCCATTGCGTACGATTATTTCGTGGCTGTGCCGACAAGGCATTCACCCGGCACCTCGAACCCGCCCGCCGATTCGAAGCTGCGCATGGCGCCTTCCACTTCGTCCCACACGGACTCCCGTTCCTGCGGGGGCAGGTGGGCCATCATGGCGTTGAAGGCGCCGAAGGCTTCGCGGGCGAGCCGCACGTACTCGGCGGCGCTGGCCATGCGCAAGGGCGCCGGCACGGTGCGAACTTCGGGACCGGCAAATCCGCCTTGACGGAATACATCTTCCAGCACCCCGGGGCCGCCGAGGGCGAACGGTCCCGGTTGCCCTGCCGCGGGCGGTGGCAGTTGCGCGCGCCGGCGGATGATGGACGCGGGGATGGCCCCCCAGGCGTTGCGCTCGGGCGTGGAAAAGACCACGACGGCCACGCGGCCGCCCGCTCTCAGGGCCCGGCGCCACTCGCGCAGCGCCGTCACGGGATGCGGCATGTACATCAGCCCCAGCCGGCACAGCACCGCATCGAAGGATGCGTCGGGCAGGTCCAGTTTCTCGCCGTCCATGGCGCGGGTCTCGATCTGTCGGAGTCCCCGTTCGCGGGCGACCTCGAGCGCAAGCGCGACGATGCCTTCCGAGAGGTCGGTCGCCAGCACGTAACCGTCGGGGCCCACGCGTTCGGCGGCACTGACCGCCGGCTCGCCCGCGCCGGCGGCGACGTCGAGGATGCGCTGGCCCGGCTGGATCCGCGCCAAGTCGAGCATCTCGCGGGTCGCGTCGCCGTACCAACGGTCGAGGACGGGATTCCAGCGTCGCCACGCCGCGCCGTCCTTGTTCCATTGCTCGCGCTGCGCGCGCTTGTACTTCGCCGCGTCGAAGGGGGAAGGCTGATCGGCCATGCACGTTCTCCCGCTCGGTGAGGCCTCGATATCGCGACCCGGCGTCGGCCGTCAGGCCCTACCGGACGCCATTCAACGGCGTTTCCGACCAGACAGGCAAGTATTTCCCGCAGGTCCAGGCCGTCGTGAACCAGCAGGCAGGGATGGCCGCGTAAGTACCCGGCGACGAGCATGCGCCGGTGGCGGTGCAACGGCCGGCGAAGGTTGCCGACTCGCCCGGGTCAAGCTTGGTGTCGTGCGCCATGAGCGCCATGCCCTCCGGCGCTGCCCGAAACGCCATCGGATCGGGGGTGCGGGTGGTGCTGAAGGTCAGGTAGGGGGCGAGGTAGAGAACCGGACGCCTGGCTTGGTTGCGGAGCTCCAGGACGTAAGCGCCGCTGGTACGGTCATAGGACCGCACCGAGGACGCCCTCCTCGAGCGGCGGCAGCATCGCGCAGCCTGCCAGCGCGAGGATCGCCACGGCGGATGCCGGGAAGGTCGAATTGATGGGCTACGATCCCTTTATTCGAAGCAGCGCGCAGGCCGGGCGGCACGCCCGGCATGACCCCACGCCGGGCCCGCCGGACACCGCCGTGTCGCATGTGGGAATGAAAACGCGGCGGGACTTTATCCCGCGTATCGCAGCAACGATGCGGGTCCGGCCCGAACGCGCGAGCCAAGGCCACGGTCCGATGGGGCGTCCGCCTTCATCGTGCGGTCAAGCGCATTTGCGCCTTCATGGTTGGCCCCATTCATGATGGCAGAGGTTGCAATGCCACTTGGGGTTGTCGGGAGAGAGCACGCAGCCCCCCAGCACCACCTCCCCCGTCGAAAGAGACTCTCCCAGCTCCTGATCGAAGCTCGGCAAGCCATACATGATCCTGGCCGTGTTGGCCTCGCCGCAGGCGGGACACTTCATTTTCCGCCAGGCGGGCTCTACAGGTACTTCGGGTGGCCGCGTGCGATCCATGGTGCACCTGACTCCTGAGTTAGCCGACGGCTCGCAACCGACCCGCTTTGCCGTCCGCACACCCCACGGTCACTTGCAGGCGGGGGCATACACGAATTGTCAGGCGTGCCGACTCGGACGCCCGAGTTGCCGCCATTGCTGGCCAGCGGGCACATTTTTTGTCAGGAATCGTCCGGTGCTTCTTCGTGCTCTTCGAGCAACGGCGGACTGAACCGTTCGAGTGGGTATTTTTCAGCCAAAGCGAGGATAACCTGCTCGACAAGCGAGCCCGCCGCCGCTGCCTTTATCTGATGGTGCCGGGATGTGAACGTGTCTACTGCAACCTTGGTTTTGCCATCGCAGATCCAGACCCAAGAGTCGCATTGCAACCCGGCACGGGTTCCAGGAAAGCGTCCTGCCAAAAAGGCTGCAAGCTCTCCATGGAACTCGACGTCATCGCGTTCTGGCTGCAACTCGGCAAAGATCACCATGAACTCCCAAGGCGGCGAAATACGGCTGGAGCGCGCCCGATACCTGAATCAAGCCGCGCCGCGAAGCGGCGTCGGCTTGAATGAACTGCTAGCCCTCAGCGACGCCGCGGTTGAGCGCAACGGCCGCTTGAACCAGCTCGACAAACGCCTGCTCATCAAGCATATCCGACTGCTTCAGATCGATAGCACGACGGGTGTTCCCGTCCAGGCTGGTGTTGAACAGCCCATGCGGGTCACGCAGGCTGGCCCCCTTGGCAAAGGTGAGCTTGACCTTCTCCTTGTACGATTCGCCGGTGCAGATGATGCCGTGATCGGACCATGTGGGCACGCCCGCCGGATTAGACGGCTTCTTCCATTTCGCCTCTTCGATCGCAGCCGGTGCCGCCTGCCTGATCAATGCACGGACCCGGTTCAAACGCTCGGCTCGCCAGTCACTGGTCGGTGATGCGTTGCCTTTTGGCTGAGTCATCCGTTCTCTTCCTACGATGGCTAACGTAGAGCTAACCGGCGCCGCGCGGCTTTATCGCGCAGCGCCTAGCGACCGAAGGGAGCGAGGTTGAGCGCCATGTTATGCATTGGTGCGCACAGCCTTCGCGGCAACAAGCAGAAAGACACCAGCCGCAACATCAACAAGCGCCCACGCCTCTTTGGGGAGGTGTACCTTCGCGATTGGATTGAACAGTAGTGCCGCCAAGCCGAAGACCCAAGGAAGTACCTTGTGCTTTCTATCGGCAGAGACGAACGCAGCAAGTGAAAAGACGCCGCACGCGACCAACCGCAGCAAGGTGTAGTAGCCGTAGGGGAGAGGCGCTGTGCCAACGAAGAGCATGGCGGCACAGGCGTAGATGACTCCAATCGGCATTACCGCTTGACCAATGCGAAAGTGGACGCCAAGACGCCGGGAATGACAAAAGCCAAGCCGGGGGCGGCGAATAGAGCAGCTAAAGCCCAGTGCCAGCCCCACACGTTCATTGCGCCGAAGAATGAACCAATAGTGATTGGCAACGTGAAACGGAACATCAGCGCGGCAATGAGAGCGCCCCATGCCCACCCTGCGCCCATACCGTGCTCAATTCCGACGAAGCCGGCCACAAGCTGCGCGATGCCAAACGTGAGAAAGGCAAGAAAGCCGGCAATACCAAGGACCGCGTTCATAGCGCATCTCCAGATGCATAACGTTTGAATTCACCGGCCTTGCGCGGCTTTACGCACAAGGTCCGGTGGAATGATGGGTTAGCCATCGGTTTCGCCCTCACGGTCAGAACTTTTCCATCTTCTTGTTGGAAAGGCTATTACAGAAAGCTCTCACCACGAGAGCCTCAAGCTTTGGGATAAGAGACGGCGTTACTTCGTAGGCTGAGAAGTAGTGCGCAGTGTTATAGAGATAGACGACCATTTTTTTCGGTTGCCTCCGCGTCTCCCAGGCGGGCGAAAATGTTGATCCGTTGGTCGGATGCCGAACAAAGAACGCCTGGTGATTAGATCGTTCCCGGTTGAATGCGTCGTTCATTTCCTTCCATATGTTTTGCTTCTCCGTCTTACCTGCGTATATTGCGCAGCCCTGCGAGTCGTAAAGCAAATAGATCCCTTGAGATTTCTCAAGAATCGACCGAATGGTTTGGTTTCTCGGATGTGTCTTTCCGGTCGGAAGCATTTCCCATTTGGCGTCCTGCTTGGATGAGACGGCGCTAATTGGATACATCTCGACAATCGGTAGAATTGGATCGGTCAGTGCAAGCACGCGGCCGCGATCTTCAGCCTTTTGGATATACGAGGCCAACTGTCGCGCAGTTAATTTGCCCTTGCGGGTTCGCATCTGACTGATTCGAGCCGAAGTAAGGCCAATTAGGCTGGCGAGTTCAGTGTCGGACGTAAGCCCATTCCGTTTCTTGAGTTCGTCAAAGAATTCGCTTGGGTGCATAGATGAACGACTCCTGATGAAAGACGGCTAACGCTTGAGCTCAGCCGACGCAGCCCGCGTAGCGGGTTGACGGTCGGCTGCAGCAATTGTTAGGCACGCTCCGCTTGGCGGCTATTTCGAAACGCATTTGAAATGCAAGGTTGCACTGCCTTCATGCACGAACGGAACCGCGTGTTGCGTCTCAGCGTCGATGGTCTCGACCGCTTGTCCCTTACGAGCGCAGAATTCGTTAGCCTCCTTGTAGATATCCAGTTTTACGCCCTCAGGCGTACCGAAGATGCCTGCGGCACTCTGCTTCGAAATTAGGTACGTTCCGCGATCTGCGGGAACGATCCCGGAAGATGCGCACCCGGCGAGTAGCAGGGACAGGCAAAGTACGACTGTGAATGTTTTCACGAGCACCCCCCTTTCACTTTAGCCCGCGGGCAGTGATATGAAGCCTAACGCTGGAGTTAAGCGGCGGCGAAGCCGTCCGCCTTGAATGATCGAATGGTGGACTCCTCCCGCGTCACCACACGGCTTCGATGAGCCAGGCGGAACGCGTACCGTTCCGGACACGGGATCACGAGAGGAGTCCGCCATGCATGCTACGCCCAAGCCTGCGGTCGCGACCACGGTCGCGGTCGACCTCGCCAAGGATGTGTTCGAACTGGCCTATGCCGATGCCCAGGGGCGCATCGTCGCGCGCCGTCGCCTGGGGCGCGCCGCCTTCGCACGTGTGTTCGACAACCACGCGCCGCTGCGCATCGTGATGGAAGCCTGCGGCTCGGCGCATCACTGGGCGCGGCGCTTCCAGCGCCAGGGCCACGCCGTCACGCTGCTGCCGGCGCACGACGTGCGCCCGTACGTGCATCGCAGCAAGACCGACCGTGCCGATGCCGCCGGCCTGCTCGAGGCCCAGCGTTGCGGCGCGATCCGGCCGGTGCCGGTGAAGACGCCGCAGCAGCAGGGCATCCAGGGCCTGCACCGCGTCCGCGAATTCCACAAGGCGCAGCGCACCGCGGCCATCAACCTCCTGCGCGGCCTGCTGCGCGAGTTCGGTGTTGCCGTGCCCATGGGCGCGACCAAGGTGCGGCCCGCCGTGCTGGCCGCGCTGGAGGATGCGGAGCACGCGTTGCCGATGACGCTGCGCCCGGCGCTCGCCGCCCTGCTCGATGCGGTCGCGCAGGCCGAGGACCGGATGCGCGCGGTCGAGGACCAGCTCGCCGCCTTCGCCGCCGAGGATCTGCGCAGCCAGCGCCTGCAGCGCGCCGGCGGCGTCGGCCTGCTCACCGCCACCGCGCTCAGCGCCTCGGTCGGCGACTTCGACCGCTTCCCCTCCGGCCGCCACTTCGCCAGCTCGCTCGGCCTCACGCCGCGCGAACACTCCAGCGGCACGCGACGCCGGCTCGGCCGCGTGACCAAACGCGGCGACGTCTACCTGCGCATGCTGCTGATCCACGGTGCCCGCGCCGTGCTGCGCAGCGCGAAAGTCGCCCGCCAGCGGCAGCAGCCGCTCGACCGCACCCGCGCCTGGGCGCTCGCCCTCGCCGAACGCGTCGGCCACAACAAGGCGGCGGTCGCGCTGGCCAACAAGACCGCACGGCGCCTGTGGGCCGCCGAGCACCATCGAACGAGCTTCGATCCGGATCACGTCAGCGCGCCCGCGCCGACGCCCTGAAACCCTTTCCTGCGTTGCACCGCGCGAACGTCGATGGCAAACGTGTCGGTCCCCGGGACGAGCAAGCCGATAACACTTCTGGCCGGTCGTGGCCGATTGAACGTGTGGCTTCGTCCCGGCGGATTCCATCCTGGCCCGAGCCTCCGTGGCTCACCCCAAGGCCGCATACACGACTGCAACCGATCCGCTCTGCCGTCCGCGCGTCACATGGTCACTTGCAGGGGGAGTCCATACATGAATTGTTAGACGTCAACCACACTGTCCGACAGTGCGATTAGCACATCCTCCAGTCCGTCGTTGAAGCTGCCTGTGAAGTCCGCATATTTCTTGGTCTTTAGAAAGCGGGGAATTTCACATTCTTCTAGAAGGACGGGAATGACAGAAATCCTACCGCTTGAGACCTCATCCCAACATTTCTCATGCCACTCACGTTCTACCCATCTTGACTGGACGGAGTTCTCCGACAAGACAACGATGACAAAATCACAATCATCAAGACCATTCGCGATTGCTTTAACGATGGACTGCCCAGCCTTGATTTTCCATTCATCGAGCCACGGCTGATGGCCACGATTGGCCAAGTCCACAGAGAGCCAAGTAGCGAACTGCTTATCTTTTGAGGAGTGGGAAATGAATACTTTTTTCCCGCTCGACTGCGCAAGTCTGGCCGTGAACATTCTGTCCATTAGCTGCTCTTGCACAAAAGAATACTCAAGAAGGTGATCAATGAATTCTTCTGGATCATTAAGGTCACCGTAAGGGCGAACGTTGCTTGGCATGTGCAGCACGCGGAATAGAACCTCATGCCTTTGCATAAGGTCTGCCGTAGTGATTGGTGCCAAATACCTGAGTTGTATCCGGTTTGACCTCAGAGCAAGCATGAATGTGCCGAAGTAGACGTAGCCAGAGCGTCCTTCAGTATCATCCAGATATCCGATACGCCCTTTATGTGGCCCAGCCAAGACTTTGACTGGCCCCCAGTCCAAATCGTCAATTTGTTGCTCTTGGCGAGAATTCTTCATTGACGTCTAACGCTGGAGTTAAGCGGCGGCGAAGCCGTCCGCTTGGACGAGTGGTTAGGCACTGGCGCAGCGGTAGCCTAAATAGCCAAGTGCCAACAGAACGACTAAGCCGGTTAGCGGTGAAAGGGCAATGCCAAGAGCAAAGGCGGCCACGCCCGCGATTGCTCCTGCAAAAAAACCAAGGACGCCACCGATGATGACGCCAAACTTGCCAACAAGAAACCACCATACGTAGAGGAACAAGCCAACCGAAGCTAGCGAGTTCACTAGAAAGCCAACCCCAAATATCAACGCGTTTACGCGCTGATCGAACTTCGGGACTTGGGTGGAAGGGTTTTCCACGCGGACCTCGGCTGCCTAACTACAAGTAGACCCCGTATCCGGGGTGATAAACGCTAGCCTGCGCCGCTCGCCTACGGGCCGTCAAGCCGATTTCCTACACGCGGACAAGGCCTTGCACGCTGGCGGTGGCATGGCTCGGGATGAATGCTGGCCGTGTTATCCGACACGGCCGCAGGGATATGTCTTATCACCCCGAATCCGGAGCGATAAAAGGTGGCGACGCGGCTCCGCGCGGACCGCGGCTGTTGGACGAAGTTCGCCGCCGCTTGCGGCTCAAACACTACAGCTTGGCCACCGAGCGGGCGTACCTGCAGTGGATGCGCCGGTTCATCCTGGCCAACGGCAAGCGCCATCCGCGCGAGATGGGTGGCGCCGAGGTCGAGCGGTTCCTGTCGTCGCTGGCCGTCGACGGCCGCGTGGCGGCGAGCACGCAGAACCAGGCGCTCTCGGCGCTGCTGTTTCTCTACCGCGAGGTGTTGCGGATCGAGCTGCCGTGGCTGGACAACGTGGTGCGCGCCAAACGCCCGCGGCGCCTGCCCACCGTGCTCTCGCAGGCGGAGGTGCGCGCGTTGCTGGCCACCATGGACGGACGCCCGTGGCTGCTGGCGAGCCTGCTTTACGGCACCGGCATGCGCCTGATGGAGTGTCTGCGCTTGCGCGTGAAGGACCTGGACTTCGCGCGCAACGAGATCACCGTGCGCGACGGCAAGGGCGGCAAGGACCGCCGCACGATGCTTCCGCGCGCGCTGGTCGAGCCGTTGCTGCGCGAAGTGGAGCGGGCGCGCGTCCTGCACGGGCGCGATCTCGCCGACGGCTTCGGCGAGGCGTGGCTGCCGCACGCGCTGGCGCGCAAGTATCCGCGGGCCGCGCGCGAGTTCGGCTGGCAGTACGTGTTCCCGTCGGCGCAGCGCTCGCGCGACCCGCGCGACGGTACGGTGCGGCGGCATCACTTCGACGAGGCGATGCTGGCGCGTGCGCTGAAGCGCGCCCTCGCGAAGGCCGGCATCGTCAAGCCGGCCACCTGCCACACGCTGCGCCACTCTTTCGCCACCCATCTGATCGAGGACGGCTACGACATCCGCACCGTGCAGGAGCTGTTGGGCCACAAGGACGTCTCCACCACGCAGATCTACACGCACGTGCTGAACCGCGGCGGCCGCGGCGTGACGAGCCCGCTGGACCGCGCGTAGCGTCGGATCGCCCCGCAGCACTCCCAAGCGGCGCGCCGCTCGGCGATACTTGCCGGATGACGGACGACGACATCGCCGGGCTGCTCGGCCCGGACGGCCCCTTCGCGCGCGAGCTGCCCAACTTCGCGCCGCGCGCTTCGCAGCAGGCGATGGCGCAGGCGGTGGCGCAGGCGATCGAGGAACGCGGCACGCTGATCGCCGAGGCCGGCACCGGCACCGGCAAGACCTTCGCCTACCTGGTGCCGGCGCTGCTCTCCGGCAAGCGCGTGATCGTGTCCACCGGCACCAAGACGCTGCAGGACCAGCTCTTCCACCGCGACCTGCCGCGCGTGCGCTCGGTGCTTGGCGCGCGCCTGAAGACGGCGCTGCTGAAGGGGCGCGCCAACTACCTGTGCCGCTACCGGCTGGAACAGACCGTCAAGGACGGCCGCTTCGCCTCGCGCGCGCAGGCGGCGCAGTTGCAGGCGATCCGCGCCTGGGCGGCGCGTACGTCGAGCGGCGACCGCGCGGAACTTGCCGAGGTGCCCGAGGACTCGCCGCTGTGGCCGCGCGTCACCTCGACCACCGAGAACTGCCTCGGCGCGGAGTGCCCGTTCTTCGACGAGTGCCACGTGTTCAAGGCGCGGCGCGCGGCGCAGGAAGCGGACGTGGTGGTGGTCAACCACCATCTGCTGTTCGCCGACCTGGCGCTGAAGCAGGAGGGCTTCGGCGAGATCCTGCCCGGCGCGCACGCCTTCATCCTCGACGAGGCGCACCAGATTCCCGAGCTGGCCGGGCAGTTCTTCTCGACCAGCGTCAGCGCACGCCAGCTCAGCGATCTCGCGCAGGACGCGCTGGCCGAATGCGGCGAGGTCAGCGGCGCGCTGAACGTGCTGCAATCGCCGCTGGATGCGCTGGACGCCGCGCTGAAGCGGGCGCGCCTCGCGCTGGATCCGCTGCCGGCGCGCGGCGCCTGGGCGCAGATCGAGCAGCGCGGCGAGGCCGTCGACGCGCTGCGCGCGCTGCACGACGCGCTGGCCGCGCTGGCCGAGGCGCTGGCCTCGCAGGCCGAGCGTTCGCGCGGCATGGGCAGCGTGCACGAGCGCGCCGAGGCGCTGACCGCGCGCCTGCAGAAGCTGTTCGACGAGGACGACGGCGAGGAGGTGCGCTGGTACGAGCTGAGCGAGCGCGGCTTCGTGCTGAGCGCCACGCCGCTCGATCTCGCGCCGCCGCTGCGTGCGCTGCGTGAGGCCACGCACGCGAGCTGGATCTTTACCTCGGCGACGCTGTCGGTGGCCGGCAGCTTCGATCACTTCGCGCGCCAGCTCGGCCTGGACGATCCGCACACGCTCAGCCTGGACAGCCCGTTCGATTTCGCCACGCAGGCGCTGGCCTACCTGCCCAAGGGCCTGCCCGATCCGAACACGCCGGGCTACACCGAGCGCGTGGTCGAGATGGCGCTGCCGGTGCTGGAAGCCTCGCGCGGCCGCGCCTTCCTGCTGTTCACCTCGCACCGCGCGCTGCGCCGCGCCGCCGAACTGCTGCGCGACAAGGTGCCGTGGCCGCTGTTCGTGCAGGGCACCGCGCCGCGCCACCAGTTGCTGAACGAGTTCCGCGCCTCCGGCCACGGCGTGCTGCTGGGCGCGGCCAGTTTCTGGGAAGGCGTCGATGTCGCCGGCGAGGCGCTGTCGTGCGTGATCATCGACAAGCTGCCGTTCGCCGCGCCGGACGATCCGGTGCTGGAGGCGCGCCTGGAAGCGCTGCGCCGCGCCGGCGGCAACCCGTTCACCGACTGGCAGGTGCCGACCGCGGTGATCGCGCTGAAACAGGGCGCCGGCCGCCTGATCCGCGACGTGCACGACCGCGGCGTGCTGATGCTGTGCGACCCGCGCCTGACCACGCGCGGCTACGGCCGCCTGTTCCTGCGGAGCCTGCCGCCGATGCCGACCTCGCGCGCGCTCGCCGACGTGCAGCGCTTCTTCGCCGACGCGGGGGCCGCGTAGGGCGGATCCGCGGCATCGCCGCGGATCCGCCGCGGTGCGCGCCGGACATGCATTTTCGCGCCGCGCTGCCATGGGCTCGGCGCGGATGCGACAATGCCGGCATGAACCTGCTCGCCATCGAAACCGCCACCGAAGCCTGCTCCGTCGCGCTGCTGCGCGGCGACGTGCTGCACGAACGCAGCGAACTGGCGCCGCGCCGCCACGCCGAGTTGGTGTTGCCGATGGCGGAAGCGGTGCTGGCCGAGGCCGGCGTCGCGCGCGCGCAGTTGCACGGCATCGCCTTCGGCCGCGGTCCCGGCGCGTTCACCGGCGTGCGCCTGGCGGTATCGGTGGCGCAGGGCCTGGCGCTGGCGCTGGACCTGCCGGTGCTGCCGGTGTCGTCGCTGGCGGCGCTGGCGCTGGAAGCGCCGGCGGACGCTGCCGCGATCCTCGCCGTGATCGATGCGCGCATGGGCGAGGTCTATGCCGGCACCTTCCTGCGCGCGGACGACGGCATGCTGCAAGCGCTGGGCGGGGAAAGCGTCGGCGCCGCCGCCACGCTGGCGCTGCCCGCAGCGGCGGCGTGGAGCGTGGTCGGCAGCGGCTGGGGCGCCTATGGCGATGCGCTCGCCGCGCGCCTGCCGTCGCCGCCGCGCTGGGCCGAGGCCGACCGCTATCCGCAGGCGCGCCATGTCGCGCGCCTCGCCGCGCCGCGCCTGGCGGCGGGGCAGGGTTTGCCCGCGGAGCAGGCGCTGCCGGTCTACCTGCGCGATAAGGTGGCGCTGACGCTGGCGGAACAGCAGCGCGCCTGAGGCGAGCGCCCCGTAGGGTGGGCCTTGGCCCACCGGCATCATTCGACAACGCTGCGATGGTGGGCCAAGGCCCACCCTACGTTCAGAGTTGGCCGATCGCGTACTGCACGGCGAGGCTGCTCAGCGCCACCGCCGCCCACACGCCGAGGCCGAGCAGGATCGGCCGCGCGCCGGACGCCGCCATGCGGCGCAGGTCGGCGGACAGGCCGATCGCGGTCAGCGCCACCACGATCAGGAACTCGGCGCCGGCGTGGATCCACGGCTGCCACGGCACCGGCACCAAGCCGAGCGTGCGTACGCCGGAGGCGACCAGGAACCACAGGATGAACCACGGAAACACGCGGCTGAGGCGAAAGCCGGTCGCGCCGCGCTTGCGCTCGCGCCAGGCCACCAGCATCGCCAGCACCACGCAGATCGGGATGATCAGCGTGGCGCGGGTCAGCTTGACGATGGTCGCGTAGTCGCCGGCGGCGTGGCTGTAGCTGTAACCGGCGGCGACCACCGAGGAGGTGTCGTTGATCGCCGTGCCCGCCCACAGGCCGAAGCCGAGATCGGACAGGTGCAGCAGGTGGCCCAGCGCGGGGAACAGCAGCACCGCGATCAGGTTGAACAGGAAGATCGTGGAGATCGCGAACGCGGTGTCGTGCTCGTCCGGCTTGATGATCGGCACGACCGCGGCGATCGCCGAGCCGCCGCAGATCGCGGTGCCGACGCCGATCAGCAGCTTGAGGTGGTCGCGCACGCGCAGCGCGCGCCCCAGTGCCCACGCCGCGATGAACGCGGTGGCGACCGTCACCGCGGTCACCGACAGCGAATGCAGGCCGGTGCGCGCGACCTGGGTCAGGCTGAGACCGAGGCCGAGCGCGACGATCGACGCCTGCAGCACCTGCTTCGAGGCGTAGCGGATGCCGGGCAGGAACGCGCCGCCGGGCGCGCGCAGCGTGCGCACGACGATGCCCAGCACGATGCCGAACACCGGGCCGCCGATCAGTGGCGCCGCCTTGCCGAGCAGCAGCGCCAGCACGGCGACGGCGCAGGTCAGCAGCAGGCCGGGCGCGTGCGCGCGCAGCCACGGCGCCGCAGGCGCGGGCGCGGCGCCGTCGGCGCCGCCGTTGGCGCGGGCGGCCGCGGAATGGATGCCGGGACGCGAACGCATGCGCGGTTCAGCCGCCATTGCAGGCGGCGAGGATGCGCTCGACCTCGTCGCGCGTGGCCGCGCGCAGCAGGCGCGGCGCCAGTGCGCGCAGCTTGCCGCGGTGCAGGCCGGCGATGCGGTCGCGCACGGCGAGGATCTGACCGGTGTGCATGCTGAATTCCTCCAGTCCCAGCGCCAGCAGCAGCGGGATGAAACGCACGTCGCCGGCGATCTCGCCGCACAGGCTGACCGGCTTGCGCGCGCGGCGGCCGGCGGCGATCACGTACGCGATCAGGCGCAGCAGCGCCGGGTGCAGCGGGTCGTACAGCGCGCCCAGCGCGTCGTTGTTGCGGTCGACGGCGAGCACGTACTGCGCCAGGTCGTTGGTGCCGATCGCGGCGAAATCGGCGCGCGCCAGCAACGCGCGCACGCCGATCGCGGCGGCGGGCACCTCGACCATCGCGCCGATCTCGCAGTGCTCGGGGATCTCGTGGCCTTCGCTGCGCAGGTCGCGCGCGCACAGGCGCACCAGCTCGCGCACCGCCTCGAGCTCGTCGACGCCGCTGACCATCGGCACCAGCACGCGCACGCGGCCGTAGCAGGACGCGCGCAGGATCGCGCGCACCTGCGTGGCGAACACCGCCGGGCGGCGCAGCGACAGGCGCACGCCGCGCACGCCGAGCGCGGGGTTGGGTTCGGCGGCCAGCGCCAGTCCGGTGGCGTCGGCCTTGTCGGCGCCGAGGTCGAGCGTGCGGATCGTCACCGGCAGGCCGCCCATGCCGAGCACGAGGTCGCGGTAGGCGGCGTACTGCTCCTCCTCGTCGGGCAGCACGTTGCGCATCAGGAACAGGAATTCGGTGCGGTACAGGCCGACGCCGGCGGCGCCCAGCGCGCGCGCCTGCGCCACTTCCTCGGGCAATTCGGCGTTGGCGAACAGGTGCACCTCGTGGCCGTCGCGGGTGAGCGTGCGCGCGCCGGCCAGCGAGGCCAGGCGCTGGCCCTCGCGCGCGGCGTCACGCTGCCAGGCGCGGTAGCGCGCGAGATCCTGCGCGGTCGGGTGCACGATCGCCTCGCCGCGCTCGCCGTCGACCAGCACCAGGTCGTCGTCCTGGATCTCGGTCAGCGCCTGGTGCGCGCCGACCAGCATCGGCAGGCGCAGGCTGCGCGCCAGGATCGCGCTGTGCGAATACGGGCTGCCGGAGCTCGCCACCATGCCGAGCAGGCCGTGGCGCGACAGGTTGGCCAGCTCGGCCGGCGCGATCGCGTCGGACACCAGGATCTCGCCGACGCGCGCGGCCAGCTTGCGCTCCTCGCGGCTGGTCTGGCGCACCAGCGCGGCGTGCACGCGCGCGATCACGTGGTCGATGTCCTCGCGGCGGCTGCGCAGGTACGGGTCGTCCATCGACTCGAACACCGCGACCAGGCGGTCGCGCTGCGCCTTCAGCGCGGCGCCGGCGCGGTAGCGGCCCTTGCGCACCAGGTCGCGCAGGCCGGCGACCAGTTCGGGGTCGGACAGCAGCATGCTGTGCGCGTCGAGGAATTCGCCGACCTCGCGCGCCAGCGCGCCGTGCAGCTTGTCGTGCAGGTCGGCCAGCTCGGCGCGCGCGGCGGCGAGCGCTTCGTCGAGACGCTTCACCTCGGCCTCGACCTCCTCGGCCGACAGCGGGCGCTCGTCGATCGCGAACTGGCTGGGCTGCACCAGCCGCGCACGGCCGAGCGCCATGCCGCGCGCGGCGACGGTGCCGGTCAGCACGCGTCGCATGCGGCACCTTCCGGGACCCGGGGCCCGGTACTCGGGACTCGGCAAAGCGTCGCGGATCCGCCGCGGTTGCGCCCCGCCGGACGCACGGGTGCCGCACCGCGCGCGCAGCGGTGCCTTCCGGTTCTCCCGAGTCCCGAATCCCGAGTCCCGAGTCCCGTCATCTCACGTCCCCTCGTCGAACTTGCGCTGGAACAGCGCGACCACCGCGGCCAGCGCCTCGGCCTCGTCGGGGCCGTCGGCGCGCACCGTCAGCGGCGTGCCCAGGCCGGCCGCGAGCATCATCACGCCCATGATGCTCTTGGCGTTGACCTCGCGCCCCTTGCAGACGAGCTGCACGGCCGACTTGAAGCCGTGGGTGAGCTGCACCAGCTTGGCCGAGGCGCGCGCGTGCAGGCCGAGCCGGTTGGAGACGACGATGTCCTGTTCAAGCATGGTCGACGAAGATCCCTCCGCGCCCGCCGCTGGCGGCGATCTCGGCCAGCTCGGCGAGCGGTTTGTCCGCGTAGTTCAGCACGCGCAGCAGCATCGGCAGGTTGAGGCCGGACACGCAGCGCACGTTGGCGCCCAGCCCGCCGAGCTTCTGCGCGATGTTGCAGGGCGTGGCGCCGTACAGGTCGGTGAGGGTCAGCACGCCGTCGCCGGCGTCCAGCGCGCGGGCGTGCTGCGCGGCGGTGGCGAGCATCTGCGCGGGGTCCGCCGACGCCGGCACCTCCACCGTGTCCACGTGCAGCGGAAGCTGCGCCATCACGTGGCGCGCGGCGGCGACCAGCGCCGGGCCGACGTCCTCGTGGGTCATCAGCAGCACGCCGACGCTCATGGTGCAGCGGCCCCGGTTGCGTGCCGCGCGGGCGGGAAATAGCGCATGTTCATTCCAGCTCGCGGTGGAAAGTCAGCACCTGGCGGTGCGAGCTGCGGAAGCGGTCGGCCAGGCGCTCGGCCAGGTACACCGAGCGGTGGCGGCCGCCGGTGCAGCCGATCGAGACGGTGACGTAGCTGCGGTCCTCGCTCTCGAAGCGCGGCAGCCAGGTGTCCAGCATGCGCTCGATGTCGGCGAGGAACTGGCCGACCAGCGGCTGGCCCTCGAGGTACTCGCGCACCGCCGCGTCCTTGCCGGACAGCGGGCGCAGCCGCGGGTCCCAGTGCGGGTTGGGCAGGCAGCGCGCGTCGAACACGAAGTCGGCGTCGGCGGGCAGGCCGCGCCTGAACGCGAACGACTCGAACAGCACGGTCATTTCGCCGCTGGCGGTGCCGAATTCGGTGGCGATCAGCCGGCGCAACTGGTGCACGTTGAGGTCGCTGGAGTCGATCACGCGGTCGGCGATCGCCGACAGCGGGCGCAGCAGCTTGCGCTCCAGCATGATCGCGTCCTGCAGCGCCAGGCCCTCGGTCGACAGCGGATGGCGCCGGCGCGTCTCCGAGTAGCGCTTGATCAGCACGTCGTCGCGGGTGTCGAGGAACACCAGGTCGACCTTGACGCCCTCGCCGGCAAGGTGCGAGAGCACGCCCGGCATGCGTTCGAGGTCGGCGCTGCGGTTGCGCACGTCGACGCCGACGGCGATGCGCGAATGCGGGCCGCGGCCCTCGCTGATCGCCGCGACCAGTTGCGGCATCAGCGCCGCCGGCAGGTTGTCGACGCAGTAGAACTCGAGGTCCTCGAGCGCGCGCAGCGCGACCGTCTTGCCGCCGCCGGACAGGCCGGTCAGCACCACCAGGCGGGTGTTGTCGGCGTGCGCGATCGCCGGCGGCCGGCGGCGATCGGGCTTGTTCTTGTCGGGGGCGTCGTCTTGCATGGCGTCACCAGGGCGGCAGGCGGCGCAACTGGTGCGCCTGGCGGTCGATGAAGGTCTGCGCGGGGTCGATGCCCTTGCTCTTCAGCATGTGGCTGCGCACGGCGGCCTCGACCAGCACCGCGAGGTTGCGGCCGGAGGCGACCGGGATGGTGATCATCGGCACGCTCACGTCGAGCACGTCGCGGTAGCCGACGTCGCCGGTCAGGCGCTTCAGCGCGTCGGCGTCGTCGGTCCATTCCTTGAGCGGCTTCAGGTGCACGATCAAGCGCAGGTACTTGGACGGCTTGACCGCGGTGTGGCCGAACATCTCGCGCACGTTCAGCACGCCCAGGCCGCGTACTTCGAGCAGGTCGCGCAGCATCTCCGGGCAGGTGCCGTCGATCACGTCGGGCGCGATCTGGGTGAATTCGGGCGCGTCGTCGGCGACCAGCCGGTGGCCGCGGGTGATCAGCTCCAGCGCCAGCTCGCTCTTGCCGGTGCCCGACTCGCCGGTGATCAGCACGCCGATCGAGTGCACTTCCATGAACACGCCGTGCAGCACGACCTGCTTGGCCAGGGTGCGCGCCAGGTGGTACTGCAGGTAGGTGAGCAGCTCGTGGCCGCGCTTGGCGCTGACCCACAGCGGCGTGTCGGTTTCCTCGGCCGCCTCGCGCAGGTCGGCGGGCACGGCCTGGTCCTTGGTGACCAGTAGCGCGGTCGGCCGCGCCTGCACGATCTTCTGCACCGTCTCCCAACGCTGGCGCGAGTCCAGGCTGTCGAGGTAGTTCAGCTCCTCGGTGCCGATGATCTGCACCTTGTTCGGGTAGATCACGTTGAGGTAGCCGATCAGCGACGGCCGCCGCGATTCGGATTCCTTCGGCTCCAGCGCGCGCGTCTCGCCGCGCGCGCCGGCCATCCAGCGCAGGGCCATGCGCTCGTGCACGCCGTCGAACAGTTGTCGCGCGGTGAGTCGATCCAAGGTTCGCGGTTCCGGGATGGGCCAGCGGGCGCCGCGCGGACGTTCCGGATCGGACGGCTTCAGCCGCGGCGTGCGCTCCATTGTGCCAGTTCGCCGCGCAGGGCGCCCGCGTCGGGCGCGGCGCGCAGGCGCGCGCACAGGTCGGGGTCGGCGAACGCTTCGGCGAGCTCGGCCAGCAGTTCCAGGTGGCGGGTGGTGAACTGCACCGGCACCACCAGTGCGGCGACCAGGTCGATCGGCCGGCCGTCGCCGGCGTCCCAGGCGATCGGCGCGGCGAGCCGGAACAGGCCGCCGAGCGGCGCGGCCAGCGCGTCGCAGCGCCCGTGCGGCAGCGCGGCGCCGGCGCCCAGCGCGGTGCCGCCCATGGTTTCGCGCTCGGTCAGCGCTTCCAGTACGGCCAATGCGGAATCGCCCGGCGCCAGGCGCCGGGCGATCTCCTCGAACAGACGGTGTTTGCTGCCTGCGCGCAGCCCGGTCGCGACGGACTCCGGGCCGAGCAGGTCGATGAACCGCATCCCTGCGCGCCGCTTCAGTCCGGACGCGCGGACAGCGCGTCCTTGGCGCGGTGGTCGGTGACCTTTTCCTTGTGCTTGCGCAACTGTGCGACCAGCTTGTCGACCAGCGCGTCGATCGCGGCGTACATGTCGGCGGCATTGGCCACGGCGTGCAGCACGCGGCCCGCGGCGGCCAGCGTGCCGTCGACGCGGTGCTCCAGCTTCTCCACGGTGAGCACGATGTTCAGCGAGGTGAGGTTGTCGAAGTGGCGCTCGAGGCGCTCCATCCGCATCCGCACGTAGTCGCGCAGCGCCGGAGTGACTTCAACCTGGTGGCCGCTGATCTGGATCTGCATAACCGCCTCCTACTTCGTCGTGACGCCGCGTCGCCGCGGCGGTGGCCGGCGCGCCGCCCCTGCGGAGCGCCGTTAGCTGTTCGTGTGAGCCGGCCGGCGTGCGCGAAGTTCCTCCTCCTCGTTCAGCCCGCGCGCACGCGCTCGCCGGAGCTGGGAATGCGCAGCGCCTCGCGGTACTTGGCGACGGTGCGCCGCGCGACCTGGATGCCGCGCCGGTGCAGTTCCTCGGCCAGCGCCTGGTCGGAGAACGGCTGGCGGCGGTCCTCGTCGGCGACCAGCTTGCGGATCATCGCCTGGATCGCGGTGGCCGAGGCGCTGCCGCCGTCGTCGGTGGAGACGCCGCTGGAAAAGAAATACTTGAACTCGAAGGTGCCGCGCGGCGTGTGCAGGTACTTGCGCGTGGTCACGCGCGAGATCGTGGATTCGTGCATGCCAACCTGCTCGGCGACCTCGCGCAGCACCAGCGGCTTCATCGCCTCCGGGCCGTATTCGAGGAATGCGCTCTGCGCGCGCACGATCGCCTCGGCGACCTTGAGCAGGGTGTCGGCGCGCGCCTTCAGGCTCTTCAGCAGCCAGCGCGCCTCCTGCAGTTGGCCGCGCAGGTAGGCGGCGTCCTCGCGGCGCGCGCGCGCGATCAGCGAGCAGTAGTGCTGGTTGACCGCCAGCTTCGGCTGCGAGCCGGGGCTGAGCGACACGCGCCAGCGGCCGTCGACCTTCCACGCGTAGGCGTCGGGCGCGACGTATTCGATCGGCGCCGGGTTCAGCGCCGCGCCGGGACGCGGGTCGAGGCTGCGGATCAGCGCGGCGGCGATCGCGACATCGCCGTCGTCGGCGCGCAGGCGCCGCGCCAGCCGCGCCAGGTCCTGCTTCGCCAGCAGTTCGAGCTCGCCGGCGACGATCTGCTGCGCCAGCGCGCGGCCCTCGGTGGCCGGTTCCAGCAGTTCGAGCTGCACCGCCAGGCAGTCCTTGAGGTCGAGGCTGGCCACGCCGACCGGGTCGAAGCGCTGCACGCGATGGCGCACCGCCTCGATCTCTTCCATCGTGACCGGGAACAGCGGCATCAGCGTGGCGGCGACCGGCTCCAGGCCCTCGCGCAGGTAGCCGTCCTCGTCCAGCGCGTCGATCAGCGCGGTGGCGATCGCGCGGTCGCGCTCGGACATCGGGGTCAGGTTGAGCTGCCACTGCAGGTGCTCGCGCAGGCCTACCGGCGCGGCGTCCTGCGGTTCCAGCGCGTCGTCGTCGCTCCCGGCGCCGCCGCCCGCGTAGCTGGGCTCGAAGCCGAAGTCGGGTTCGGCATCCCAGCTGTCGGCGGCGGTTTCCGGCGCGCTTTCCGCCGCCGCCGCCGGCGCTTCGTCGCCGCCGCCGTCCGCGGAAGGCTCGGCGCCGTCCGCGCCTGCGGACGCGTCGTCGCCGGCTTCGTCGGCGAATTCGAGGATGGGGTTGGATTCGACCAGTTGGCGCAGCTCGGTTTCCAGTTCGAGCTGGGAGAGCTGCAGCAGCCGGATCGCCTGCTGCAGTTGGGGGGTCAGCGCTAGCTGCTGGTGTAGGCGGAGCTGGAGTCCCGGTTTCATGCGAGCGTTGCCGGATGACGCAGCCCGATGCTACCCCGGGGGCGGGCAGGCGGCTAGGGGGAGCGCGCGGAAGCGTGAAGCGCGCCGCTACAGCTTGAACTCGCGGCCCAGGTAGACCTCGCGCACCTTCTCGTCGGCGAGGATGTGCGCCGGCGTGCCGCGCGACAGCACCTCGCCCTCGTTCAGGATGTAGGCGCGGTCGCAGATGCCGAGCGTCTCGCGCACGTTGTGGTCGGTGATCAGCACGCCGATGCGGCGTTCCTTGAGATGGCGCACGATGCGCTGGATCTCGCCGACCGAGATCGGATCGACGCCGGCGAACGGCTCGTCCAGCAGCATGTAGCGCGGCCGCGCCGCCAGCGCGCGCGCGATCTCGACGCGGCGGCGCTCGCCGCCGGACAGGCTGACGCCCTTCTGGTCGGCGATGTGCGACACCTTCAGCTCGTCGAGCAGGCCCTGCAGCTCGCGTTCGCGCGCGCGTGCGTCCAGGCCCTCGCGCAGTTCCAGCACGGCGAGCACGTTCTCGGCCACGGTCAGGCGGCGGAACACCGACGGCTCCTGCGGCAGGTAGCCGATGCCGAGCTTGGCGCGCGCGTGCATCGGCAGGCCGGTGATGTCCTGCTTGTCCAGCGTGATGCGGCCGGCGTCGGCCTCGATCAGGCCGACCACCATGTAGAAGCAGGTGGTCTTGCCGGCGCCGTTCGGGCCGAGCAGCCCGACCACTTCGCCCTGCTTGATGTCGAAGCCGAAATCGCGCACCACCTGGCGCGCGCGGAAGCGCTTCTGCAGACCCTTGGCGGCGAGCATGGCTTAGCGCGGCTGGCCGGCCGGGCCGGCGCTGCTGGCGGCGGCGGGCGCGGATGCCGCCGAGGACGCGGGCGCCGGCGCGGCCGCCGGCGCCGCGGTCGCGGGCTTCTTCTTCGGCTGCAGGATCATGTGCACGCGGCCTTCTGCGCCGCCTTCGCCGCTGACTTCGCCGCTGTCGGTGTTGTAGACCAGCCGCGCGCCGTGGTACTCGCCCTTGCCGGTCTGCACGACGCTGGCGTTGCCGGCCAGGATCACCGTGTTGGCGCTGACGCGGTAGTCGATGGTGTCGGCGCGGCCGTACATCATCGTACCGTCGTCGAGCTTCTGCTGGATCTTGGCCGGGCTGCCGGTGAGCACGGCGCGGTCGATCGCGTCGTCCTGGTCGAAGTAGCCGGTGGCGGCGTCGGCGTCGGCGACGAAGCTGCCCTGGGTCATGTGCACGGCGGTCGAGTAGGTGACCTTGTCGCCCTGGCGGCCGCTGAATTTCTGCGCGTCGATGCTGACCGGCTGGTCGGCGTCGCTCTTCAGCGCGAATGCCGGCGCCAGCGCGGCGAGGCCGGCCAGCAGCACGGCCAGCTCAGCGAGCCTGCGCACGTTTGCGGGGCGTGAACCGGGAGTGGACATCGGAGAGCAGCTCCATTTCGTGCGTGTCGAGGTTGGCGCGCATGCCGGTGCCGCGCGTCATGCTGCCCGGCTGGCGGATCAGGGTCGGCGCGTCGGTGGCGACCCGGTTTTCGTTCAGCCAGGCGGTCAGGTCGGAAGTATGCACTTCCGCGGCGGCGAGCTGCGCGGTCGGCGGGCGCTGCATGTCGACCTTGCCGAGCAGCTTGAGCAGGTTGCCGTCGGCGCTGACCCAGCCGTACTCGGAGGTGCCGTGCCAGTCGGCGCCGTCCTTGCCGGGCATGAAGAAGCGCGGCGCGTTGATGTACAGCGAGTCGTCGCCCTCGCGACGCGCCAGGTACGGCGCGTCGACGCGCAGGCTGAGCCGGCCGTCCTTGCCGAGCGCGTTCAGGGTGAAGTCGTTGAGCGTGTAGGCGGAGCGCGGCGGGCCGACCACTTCGCTGGGGCGCGGCGGCGGGCGCAGCCACCACACCAGCAATTGGCTGGCGCCGGCCGCCAGCAGCAGTGCGGCGACGCCGATCGCGCTGCGCCGTTCGATCACAGCCAGCGCTCCAGTTCCGCCTCGGCCACGCCGTGCGCGGCCAGCAGCAGGTCGGAGACCTCGCGCACGGCGCCGTCGCCGCCGCGCCGCTGGGTGCGCCAGTGCGCGCGCGCGGCCACCCACGGGTGCGCGTTGGCCACGGCGATACCGAGGCCGGCCAGGCGCATCGCGGCGAGGTCGGGCAGGTCGTCGCCGACGAACGTGGCCTGCTCCGGGCCGAGGTGCAGCGCGCGCAGCAGTCGCTCCAGGCAGGCGCGCTTGTCGGCCTGGCCCTGGTAGACGTGCACCAGGCCGAGCTCCTCGGCGCGCAGCGCGACGGTGTGGCTGACCCGTGCGGTGACGATCGCCACCTCGATGCCGTTGGCGCGCAGGCGTTTCAGGCCGAGCCCGTCCTGCACGTTGAACGCCTTCAGCTCGCGACCGTCCTCGCTGTACCAGAGGCGGCCGTCGGTCAGCGTGCCGTCGACGTCGAACGCGGCCAGCCGGATCCGCGCGGCGCGCGCGCGGATGTCCTCGGGCATGTCGGCGAGCGGGCTGTAGGGCATGGGCGCGTGGTGACGAGGCGATGGCTGGGAGAGGGGCGGAGGTCAAAGGTCGAAGGGGCGTCGACGCAAGTGTCTCGATCGACCCTTGGCGCATTTGCGCAGCCGGGCCGGGCAAGCGACGTCCCGTCCCGCGCTCATACGACCTTCGCGCGCAGCAGATCGTGGATGTTCAGCGCGCCGACCACGCGGCGCTCGCCGTCGACCACGATCAGCGCGTGGATCTTGTGCGTCTCCATCAGCTGCGCGGCCTCGGCGGCCAGCTTGTCGGGCCCGATCGTCTTCGGGTTGCGCGTCATCAGGTCGGCGACGTGCACGTTGCGCAGGTCGACCTGGTGGTCGTCCAGGGTGCGGCGCAGGTCGCCGTCGGTATAGATGCCGAGCAGATGGTCGTCGGCATCGACCACCGCGGTCATGCCGAGGCTCTTGCGGCTCATTTCCATCAGTGCTTCGGTCAGGCTGGCGTCGGCGCGGACCTTGGGAACGCTGGCGCCGGCGTGCATCAGGTCGGAGATGCGCAGCAGCAGGCGGCGGCCGAGGCTGCCGGCGGGGTGCGAGCGGGCGAAGTCCTCGGCGGTGAAGCCACGCGCCTCCAGCAGCGCGATCGCCAGCGCGTCGCCCATCACCAGCGTCGCGGTGGTGCTGGCGGTGGGCGCCAGGCCGAGCGGGCAGGCTTCCGCCGGCACGCTGACGTCGAGGTGCAGGTCGGCCTGGCGCGCCAGCGAGGAATTCGGGTTGCCGGTCATCGCGATCAGCGGGATGCCCTGGCGCTTGATCACCGGCAGGATGGTCAGCAGCTCCTCGGTTTCGCCGGAGTTGCTCAGCGCCAGCACCACGTCCTTTTCGGTGATCATGCCGAGGTCGCCGTGGCTGGCCTCGCCGGGGTGCACGAAGAACGCCGGCGTGCCGGTCGAGGCCAGCGTGGCGGCGGTCTTGCGGCCGATGTGGCCGGACTTGCCCATGCCGGTGACGACGATCCGGCCCCGGCAGGCGAGCATCATGCGGCAGGCGCGGATGAACGCGGCCTCGATGCGCTGTTCCAGCACCGCGATGGCCAGCGCCTCGATCGCGATCACCCCGCGCGCGGTGCGCGTGATCGCCTCCGCGTCCAGCAGCGGCGACGGGGCGGGCAGCTCGATTTGGGCATTCACGGTGGTTGCGTCCATGGGCGGTGGGCGAGGCTATCGGGGAAAAGTGCGGGCAACGCCGTTCCTGTGCCCGGGGATTTCCATTAACATTCCCTATCCTCATTGTAGCTTCTGAACGGCAGCCAAAGCTGCACGCCGGAGCTGCCGTCGCCCCCGGACCTTTTCCCCATGGATACAGCCAGCATCAAAGCGCTGATCGAGCAGGGCCTCCCCGACGCGCGCGCCGAGGTGCGCGGCGACGACGGCGTGCACTTCGAAGCCGAGGTGGTCAGCGCGGCGTTCGCCGGCAAGCTGCCGCTGGCGCGCCACCGCATGGTGTACGCGACGCTGGGCGAACGCATGGGCGGCGAGATCCATGCGCTCAGCCTGAAGGCGCTGACCCCCGACGAAGCGGCGCGCAGGCAGTAACCAAGGGAACCCATGGCCAAGATCGTTATCAGCGGCGGCACACCTCTCAGCGGCGACGTCGCGATTTCCGGCGCGAAGAACGCGGTGCTGCCGATCCTGGCCGCCTGCCTGCTGGCCGACGAGCCGGTCAGCATCGGCAACGTGCCGCATCTGCACGACGTCACCACCACCATGGAGCTGCTCGGCCAGATGGGCGTGCAGCTGGTGCTGGACGACCGCATGAAGATCCACGTCGACCCGCGGCCGACCGACCGCTGCTTCGCGCCGTACGAGCTGGTCAAGACGATGCGCGCCTCGATCCTGGTGCTGGGGCCGCTGGTGGCGCGCTTCGGCCAGGCCGAGGTGTCGCTGCCCGGCGGCTGCGCGATCGGCTCGCGGCCGGTCGACCAGCACATCCGCGGCCTGCAGGCGCTGGGCGCCGACGTGAAGGTCGAGAACGGCTACATCCGTGCGCGCGCCGGTCGCCTGCGCGGCGCGCGCATCGCCATGGACATGGTCACCGTCACCGGCACCGAGAACATCATGATGGCGGCGGCGCTGGCGCAGGGCACCACGGTCATCGAGAACGCCGCGCAGGAGCCGGAGGTCGTCGACCTCGCCGGCTGCCTGAACAGCATGGGCGCGCATATCGAGGGCGCGGGCAGCGCCACCCTGGTGATCGAGGGCGTGGAACGCCTGCACGGCACCCACTACGAGGTGCTGCCCGACCGCATCGAGACCGGCACCTTCCTGGTCGCCGGCGCGATCAGCGGCGGCCGCGTGCTGACCAAGCACGCGCGGCCGAAGATCCTCGACGCGGTGCTGGCCAAGCTGGAGGAAGCCGGCGCGCACATCAACGTCGGCGAGGACTGGATCGAGCTGGACATGCGCGGACGCCGGCCGAAGGCGGTCAACATCACCACCGCGCCGTATCCCGCGTTCCCGACCGACATGCAGGCGCAGTTCACCGCGCTGAACTGCGTGGCCGAGGGCGTCGGCGTGATCACCGAGACGGTGTTCGAGAACCGCTTCATGCATGCCCACGAGCTGCAGCGCCTCGGCGCCGACATCCGCCTCGAGGGCAACACCGCGATCATCAAGGGCGTCGAGCACATGAGCGGCGCGCCGCTGATGGCCACCGACCTGCGCGCCTCCGCGTGCCTGGTGCTGGCCGGCCTGGTCGCCGAGGGCGACACCGTGGTCGACCGCGTCTACCACATCGACCGCGGCTACGAGAACATCGAGGAAAAGCTGGGCACGCTGGGCGCGAAGATCCGCCGCCTGCCGAATTGAGGGAGGGCGTGCGGCGGTCCCGCCTGCACGCAGGTTCCCGGTCGCCTCTGCACGCAGGCCCCTACTGCGCTGCGTAGCTCACCAGCTTCATGGTGATGCCGCCGTCGCCGCCGGCGATCTCGACCGGCACGGGGAAGCGCTTCGGCACGTACCAGGAATGCATCGTCTTGCCGTCGTCGCGGCGCTCGACGCGCTGGGCGGTGAACTGGCCCGCGGGCACCTGGACGGATTCCGCGCCGGCCACCGCGAAGTGCTGCACTTCGATGCGATCCTTGACCGCCACCGGCACGGCGACCTGCTGCGCGCCCGCGCGCAGCGCCGCGGCGATCGCCAGGGTGGCGGCGTGGCGGTCGACCGCGCCGGGCGCGGTGGCGTAGTCCCAGCGACCCTTGCCTTCCTGCACGGCGATGCGGCCGGCCTGCCAGTCGAAATGGGCGGTGCGCGAGCGCTGCTTGAAGCCGCCCTGCTGGTCGTAGCGGTAGTCGAGGCTCTGCGGGCGCCCGTCGGCGCCCCAGCGCAGCGTCGAGACTTCCAGCGCGCTCAACCCGAGCAGCGCGGCGAGGCCGTCGGTGCCCTTGGTTTCGGTGCGGTAGACCCAGCGGCCGCCGCCGTCGGCGCGCAGGCTCACCGTGGCCTCGCCGATCGCCGCGCCGTCGCGCTCGACCTGGTAGCGCGCGGTGAAGGCGGACAGCGGCGCGGCCGTCGCGGCGACCGTGATGCAGGCCAGCGCGAGTGCCGGCAGCGCGCGCGTCAGCAAGCGGGGCAGGAAGGTATGCATGGCGCCGCAGTCTGCCCGCGCCAGGCTGAACGCCGGCTCACGCGGCGGCGGCCAGCTCGCCGTCCGTCCGAAGCTGCAGGGGCGCGCGCAGCGGGCGGCCGTCCAGCGTCGGGCCGTCCGCATTCAGCGCCAGCCGCCCGGCGGCGATCAGGCCGACGCTGGCGACCAGCAGCCGGTGCTCCAGCGGCAGCAGGCGCGCGGCGAGCGCCTCCGCGCTGTCGCCCGGCTGCACGGCGATGCGCGCCTGCGCGACCACCGGGCCACCGTCCAGCTCGGCGGTGACGAAGTGCACGCTGCTGCCGTGCTCGGCATCGCCGGCTTCGAGCGCGCGGCGGTGCGTATGCAGGCCGCGGTACTTCGGCAGCAGCGAGGGGTGGATGTTGAGCATGCGTCCGTGCCAGGGCGCGACCGCGTCCGCGTGGAGGACGCGCATGAAGCCGGCCAGCACGACCAGCGCCGGCTGCGTCGCGGCGACGCGGGCGAACAGGTCGAGGTCGTAGTCGCGGCGCGTGGCATAGCCGCGCGGGTCCAGCGCCAGGGTCGGGATGCCGTGCGCCTCGGCGATGCGCAGCGCGGGCGCGTCGGCCTTGTCGCTGGCGACCAGCGTGAAGCCGACCGGCAGCGCGCCGGCGCGCTGCGCCTCGATCAGCGCGGCGAGGTTGCTGCCGCGGCCGGAGGCGAGCACGGCGATGGGGAAGGGAGCGGGCATGCGCGGGTCGCGTGCGCGTTCGGACGGGCCGTCAGCGGATGTGCACGCGCTCGTCGCCGTGCGCCGGCACGATCTCGCCGATGGCGCGCGCGTCGAGGCCCAGCGCGGCCAGCGCGGCCTGCGTGGCGGCGGCCTGCTCGCGTGCGACGATCACCGTGTAGCCGATGCCGCAGTTGAACGTGCGCCACATCTCCTCGCGCGGCACGTTGCCCTCGCGCATCAGCCAGTCGAACACCGGCGGCAGCGTCCACGCCGCGCTGTCCAGCGCGATGCCGAGGTGCTCGGGCACGACGCGGATGATGTTTTCCTTGAGGCCGCCGCCGGTGATGTGCGCCATGCCGTGCAGCGGCTGCCGGCGCAGCAATTCCAGGATCGGCTTGACGTAAATGATGGTCGGCGCCATCAGCGCGTCGGCCAGCGTGACGCCGCCGAGGTCGAGGTCGAAGCCGCCGCCGTCGGGGGTGATGCCGGCGCGCGCGACGATCCTGCGGATCAGCGAGTAGCCGTTGGAGTGCGGGCCGCTGGAGGCGATGCCGAGGATCGTATCGCCGGCGGCGATGGCCGCGCCGTCGACCAGCGCGGCCTTCTCCACCGCGCCGACGCAGAAGCCGGCGAGGTCGTATTCGCCGGGTGGGTACATGTCCGGCATTTCCGCCGTCTCGCCGCCGATCAGCGCGCAGCCGGCCAGCTCGCAGCCCTTGGCGATGCCGCCGACCACGGCGACCGTGGTATCGACGTCCAGCTTGCCGGTGGCGAAGTAGTCGAGGAAGAACAGCGGCTCGGCGCCCTGCACCAGCACGTCGTTGACGCACATGCCGACCAGGTCGATGCCGATGGTGTCGTGGCGGCCGAGGATCTGCGCCAGCTTCAGCTTGGTGCCGACGCCGTCGGTGCCCGACACCAGCACCGGTTCCCTGTAGCGGCCGGCCAGGTCGAACAGCGCGCCGAAGCCGCCTAGGCCCGCCATCACCTCCTTGCGGAAGGTGCGCGCGACCAGCGGCTTGATGCGTTCGACCACGGCGTTGCCGGCGTCGATGTCGACGCCTGCGGCGCGGTAGGTGAGGGATTCCTTCTCGGCGGACATGGCGCGGCACCGTCGGAGCAAGCCGCACATGATAGACGTTCGTGCCGCGATTGGGCAGACTTCGGGCGGATTCGCGAGGTTTTCCGCATGATGCGCCCCCCTGGCCTGCTGGCCGCCCTGCTGTTGCTGACGACGATGGCGCTGCCGCTGCGCGCCGCCGAGGATCCGGGTCTGTACGCCGGCGAGGCAGCGGTGGCGGACACCTCCGACGCCCAGCGCGACCAGGCTTTCGACGCAGCCCTGGCGCAGGTGCTGGTCAAGCTGAGCGGCGACCGCAACGTCGGCGCGCGCCCCGGCGTCGCCGAGGCGCTGGCGCAGGCCGCCACGCTGGTACAGCAGTACCAGTACCGTCAGGAAGGCGGCGCTGCCGGGCTGCGCCTGCAGGCGCATTTCGATCCGGCGGCGGTGCGCCGCCTCGCCGGCAGCCTCAGGCTCGGCGTCTGGCCCGGCCCGCGGCCGCCGGTGCTGGTGCTGGTTCGCGGGCCCGACGGCGCCCTGCTCGGCGAGGCGCAGTGCGCCGGCCTGGTCCAGGCCGGCGCCGCGCGCGGCCTGCGCTTCGTGTTTCCCGCCGCGGGCGACGCGCCCGACGCCGCGGCGCTGACGGTCGGCGACGAGGCCGCGCTGGCGCGGGTCGCGCGCGGCTATCGCACCGGCCTGGTGCTGACCGGCTCGCTGGGCGCCGGCAACGCCGCCTGGGTCCTGGTCGGCGGCGGCGCCCCGCAGCGCTGGCAGGACGCGGGCCCGCCCGCCGGCCTGCTGGCGAACGCGGGCGACGCCACGGCCGACCGCCTGATCCCGCGCTTCGCCGCGGCGCCCGGCGGCAGCGGCGGCAGCGCGACGCTGTGGGTGTCCGGCATCGATGCGGCCGCCGATTTCGCCGCGATGTTGGCGCAACTGCGCCAGGATCCGCAGGTGCGCGGCGCGATGCCGCTGGCGGCGCAGGGCGACGGCGTGCTGCTGCAGTTGCGCTTCGATGGCGACCTCGCCGGCGTGCTGAACGATTTCGCCGCCGACGGGCGCATGCTGCCGACCGCGGCGCATCCCGGCGCGGACGCGGCGCTGCGCTGGCTGCGTTGAGGGGCACGGCATGTCCGGGCGCGGATCCGCCTCGGTCCCCGTCGGCGCCTCGCCGCTGCGTCACCTGCCCAACCTGATCACGTTGCTGCGCATCCTGCTGGTGCTGCCGCTGGGCTGGAGCCTGCTCGAGCGACGCTTCGATCTCGCCCTGGGCCTGGCCGCGACGGCCGGCGGTTCGGACGCGCTGGACGGTTTCCTCGCGCGTCGCTACGACTGGCGCAGCCGTCTCGGCGGATTGCTCGACCCGATCGCCGACAAGCTGCTGCTGGCGACCTGCTTCCTCGGCCTCAGCCAGGTCGGCAGCGTGCCGTGGGCGCTGACCCTGCTGGTGCTGGGGCGCGACGTGATGATCGTCGCCGGCGCGCTGGTCTGGCAGCGCCTGTTCGGCGCGCTGGAGGCGCAGCCGACGCTGCTGTCGAAATTCACCACGCTGGCGCAGATCGTCTACGTGCTGGCCGTGCTGCTCGATCTCGACGGCATCGCCGCGCTGTCGATGGCGCCGCTGCTGTGGACGGTGGTCGCGCTGACCGTGGCCAGCGGCGCGGACTACGTGCTGCGCTGGTCGCTGCAGGCGCGGCGACGGCTGCGCGGCAAGGGAGAATCCGGGTGAGAGCCGACGTGGTGCAACGCTGGCAGTGGCTGATCGTGGCGCTGGTCGCCGGCGCGTTGCTGTACCTGCTGGCGCCGATGCTGACGCCGTTCGTGCTGGCGGCGATGTTCGCCTACTTCTGCGATCCGCTGGTCGACCGCATGGAGCGCCTGCGCATCGGCCGCACGTTCGCGGTCAGCCTGGTGTTCGCGGTGATGACGCTGACGCTGGTGCTGGCGCTGCTGTGGCTGGTGCCGTTCGTCGAGCGCCAGTTGGCGAGCTTCGTCGGCCAGTTGCCGGCGTGGTACGCCTGGTTCCAGCAGAATGCCGCGCCCTGGCTGCAACAGCACCTTGGCCTGTCGACCGCCGCGCTCGATCCGCAGCAGCTCGTCGCCGCGCTGCAGGCCAACCTGAAGGAGGCCGGCGGCGTGGCGGCGACCGTGCTGGCGCAGGTGTCGAAATCCGGCATCGCGCTGGTCGCCTGGCTGGCGCACGTCGTGGTGGTGCCGGTGGCCGGCTTCTACCTGCTGCGCGACTGGGACGTGCTGGTCGCGCGCGTGCACGAGCTGGTGCCGCGCCGCATCGAGCCGACCGTGGCGCGCCTGGCGCGCGAGTCCGACGAAGTGCTGGGGGCGTTCCTGCGCGGCCAGTTGGCGGTGATGGTGGTGCTGGGCACGCTGTACGCGCTCGGCCTGTGGGCGGTCGGCATCGGCATCGGCCCGCTGATCGGCATGATCGCCGGCCTGATCAGCTTCGTGCCGTACCTCGGCGCGATCGTCGGCGTGTCGATGGGCCTGATCGCCGCGCTGGTGCAGTACCAGGACTGGCTGCACGTGGCGCTGGTGCTGGGCGTGTTCGGCGTCGGCCAGACGCTGGAAGGCTACGTGCTGGTGCCGAAGCTGGTCGGCGAGAAGATCGGCCTGCATCCGGTGGTGGTGATCTTCGCCATCCTCGCCGGCGGCCAGTTGTTCGGCTTCCTCGGCGTGCTGCTGGCGCTGCCGATGGCGGCGGTGATCAAGGTGGTGGTGCGCTATCTGCACGAGCGCTACCGCGACAGCGCGCTGTATGGCGGGGCGCGGCCGCAGGCGGCGCCGGGCGACGTCGGGCTGGAGCGCGGCGGCGCAGTTCCGCCGACAGCCGACGCCGCTGCTGCCGCCGCGCCGCCCGCCGCGGCCGATGGGCGCGCGTCGCCGGCGCCGGAACGCTGATGGACCAGTTGCCGCTCTCCCTGCGCTGGCCGCGCCAGCAGCGCTTCGAGCACTACGAGCCCGGCGCCAACGCCGGCGCGCTGGCGCTGCTGCGGCGCGCCGCGCGCGAGGACGGCGCGCCGTGGGTGGTTCTCGCCGGCCCGGCGTCCGCCGGCAAGACCCATCTGCTGGTCGCCGCCTGCCAGGCCGCCATCGAGGCCGGCCGCAGCGCGCAGTACCTGCCGCTGGCGAGCCTGCGCGGGCCGCGCGAGGCGGCCATCCGCGGCGTCGCCGGCAGCGCGCTGATCGCGCTGGACGACCTGCAGGCGGTCGCCGGCGACCGCGCCGCCGAGCACGCGCTGTTCGACCTCTACAACCGCTGCCGCGCCGAAGGCGCCACGCTGCTGTTCGCCGCCGATGCGCCGCCCGCGCAGCTCGCGCTGACGCTGCCGGACCTGCGCTCGCGCCTCGGCGCCTGCACGCTCGCCCTGCTGAAACCGCTCGACGACGCCGAACGCCGCGCCGTGCTGCGCGCCCGCGCCGCCGCGCGCGGCATCGAGCTGGACGATGCCGTGCTCGACTGGCTGTTCGCCCGCCACGCCCGCGACCTCGGCGCGCTGACCGCGCTGCTGGAACGCCTCGACAGCGCCTCGCTCGCCGCCAAGCGGCGCATCACCGTGCCGTTCCTGCGCGCGTTGCTGGCGCGGGAAGGCTGAGCGCGGCCTCTTCGCATCGATGCCGTGGATTGGCCGCAGGGTGGACGTGGGGTGGGCTTTGGCCCACCGAACGCACGCGCAAGGCGAATCGATGGTGGGCTAAAGCCCACCCTATGGTCCTTGGCATGCGCTCGGTGGGTCGAGGCCCACCCTACGGCTCTTCGACCAGGCCGGTCTGCACCGCCCGCGCCTGGTCGGCGAAGATCGCCATTGCCGTGCACATGCGCAGGAAGCCGAGCCTGGCGTAGAAGCCTTCCTTGCCGGGGTTGGCGTACAGGATGATCTTGCGGTGGCCCGCCGCGAGTTCCTTCAGCTTGCCGATGACGGCGCGGCCGAGGCCGCTGCCTTGGTGGTCGGGATGCACGGCGACGTCGCAGAGGTAGGCGCAATCGCGGCCGTCGGCGAGCGCGCGGCCGACGCCGACCAGCCGGCCGTTGTCGAGCACGAAGCACTTGTAGCGGCTGTTGGCGAAGACGACCCGCAGGTCCTCCGGCTTCTTCTCGCCCAGCGGCGCGATGCGGTAGAGGTTCGACAGCTCGTGCCAGTCGATCGATGTGTCTTCGTACACCCACTGCATGAGTTCACTCCGAGGTAGGGCGGAATCCGCACCGCGGATTCCGCCGTCAATGCGCGTCGCCGCTCAGGCCGAACCTGCGCCCGCGCGCAGCCGCGCATCCAGCGCGGCCAGCCGCTCGGGCGTGCCGACGTCGCTCCAGGCGCCGCGGTGGTGCTGGCCGGTGAGCGCGCCGCGCGCGGCGGCGGCGTACAGCAGCGGCGCCAGCTTGAAGCGCGGCGGCGTCGCGTCGGCGCCGGGCGCGTCGCCGATGATCGCGCGCCAGCCGTCCAGCAGTTCCGGCCGGTACACGCCGATGCCGGCGAAGGTGAGCCGCGAGGGACCGTCGGCGTGCACGCGGCCGGTCCCGTCCAGCGCGAAGTCGCCGCGCGCGTGGTGCGCGGGGTTGTCGACCAGCACCAGGTGGGCGAGGCCGTCCGGCGTCTCGGGCAGCGCCGAAAAATCGAAGTCGGTCCAGATGTCGCCGTTGACGGCGAGGAACGGCGCCTCGCCCAGCACGGGCAGCGCGTGCAGCAGGCCGCCGCCGGTCTCCAGCGGCTCGTCGCCCTCGTGAACGTAGTGCAGCCGCAGGCCCCAGCGGGCGCCGTCGCCGAGCGTCTCGGGAAACTGCGCGGCGAGATGCGCGGTGTTGATCGCCACCTCGCGCACGCCGCAGGCGGCGAGCTTCTGCAGATGCCATTCGATCAGCCGTTTGCCGCCCGCGGCCAGCAGCGGCTTGGGCGTGCGCTCGCTGAGCGGGCGCATGCGCTCGCCGCGGCCGGCGGCAAGGATCAGCGCGCGGCGGATCATCGCGAGGCTGCGGCGACGGCCGCCTCGTCGCGCGGCCGCGTCAGGTCGCGCTCGCCGATCGCGCGTTCCAGCAGCGCGGCCAGGTCGGCGAACTCCGGGTAGCGCGCGGCGACCGAGCGCACGTAGTGCCAGACCCGCGGCAGGTCGCCGAGGTAGCCCGGCTTGCCGTCGCGGTACCACAGGCGGCAGAAGATGCCGAGCACCTTGAGGTGGCGCTGCAGGCCCATCAGGTCGAACCAGCGGCGGAAGCGCGCGGCATCGACCGCGGCGCCGATCAGGCCGGCGTGGCGCAGGCGTTCGCGATAGCCCTCGCACCAGGCTTCGACGCGCGCGTCGTCCCAGACGATGTAGCAGTCGCGCAGCAGCGAGACCAGGTCGTAGGTGACCGCGCCGACCACGCCGTCCTGGAAGTCGATCACGCCGGGGTTGTCGTCCGCGACGATCAGCAGGTTGCGGCTGTGGTAGTCGCGGTGCACGAACGCGCGCGGCTGCGCCAGCGCGCTGTCTGCGAGCCGGCGGAAGGCGAGTTCGATCGTGTCCCACTGCTCGCAGGCCGGCGTGAAGCCGAGGTGGCGCTGCAGGAACCAGGTCGGCAGCAGCTCCATCTCGGCGATCAGCCGGTTGGCGTCGTACGGCGGCAGGCCGGCGACCTCGACGCGCGTCTGCATGCGCAGCAGTGCGTCCAGCGCGTCGGCGTACAGCGCGTCGACGGTGCCCGCATTCAGTTCCGGCAGGTAGGTGCGCGTGCCGAGGTCCTCCAGCAGCAGGAAACCCCGCGCGGCGTCCTCGGCATGCACCGCCGGCGCGTGCACGCCGGCGGCGCGCAGGCGGCGCGCGATGTCCAGCCAGGGCCGCACGTCCTCCTTGTCCGGCGGCGCGTCCATCACGATCAGCGTGCGCGCGCCGCTGGCGAGGCGCCAATAGCTGCGGAAACTGGCGTCGTCGGAGGCACGCACGAGCGTGGCGGCGGGATCGCCGGCGGCGGAGCGGGCCCAGGCGAGGCGTGCGGCGGCGCGGTCGGGGTTCGGTGCGTGCATGGGCGGTGTCCGGAACGATGCGCAAGCTTATAGCCTTGCGCGCGCGCCGGCAGCCGGTCGACGAGCGCGGGCGGGGAAAATCACGCTATCCTCGTCCCGTTCCGGCATCGTCGCCGGGCCATGTGGCGCATTGCATCGTTCCCGGCGCCGGGGTCGGCATGTGAGGGAATCTCGGATCGTGAGCATCAAGACCGAGGCCGCGCGCCTCTCGCAGCTCGACCGCCTGGAGGCGGAGAGCATCCACATCCTGCGCGAGGTGGCGGCGGAATTCCGCAATCCGGTGCTGCTGTATTCGGTCGGCAAGGATTCCTCGGTGCTGCTGCACCTGCTGCTGAAGGCGTTCCGGCCGGCGCGGCCGCCGATTCCGCTGCTGCACGTCGACACCACCTGGAAGTTCCGCGAGATGATCGCCTTCCGCGACCGCCGCGCGGCCGAGACCGGCGTCGAGCTGCGCGTGCACATCAACGAGGAAGGCGTGCGCCAGGGCGTCGGCCCGTTCACCCACGGCGCCGCCGTGCACACCGACGTGATGAAGACGCAGGCGCTGAAGCAGGCGCTGGACAAGTACGGCTTCGACGCCGCCATCGGCGGCGCTCGCCGCGACGAGGAGAAGTCGCGCGCCAAGAAGCGCATCTTCTCCTTCCGCAGCGCGCAGCACCGCTGGGATCCGCGCAACCAGCGCCCGGAGCTGTGGAACCTGTACAACGCGCGCATCCGGCCGGGCGAGAGCGTGCGCGCTTTCCCGCTGTCGAACTGGACCGAACTGGACGTCTGGCTGTACGTCTGGCGCGAGAAGATCCCGGTGGTGCCGCTGTACTTCGCCGCCGAGCGCCCCGTGGTCGAGCGCGACGGCGCGCTGATCATGGTCGACGACGCGCGCCTGCCGCTGCGGCCCGGCGAGACGCCGACGATGAGGCGCGTGCGCTTCCGCACGCTCGGCTGCTATCCGCTGACCGGCGCGATCGAGTCCGAGGCCGACACGCTGGAGGCGATCATCGAGGAGATGCTGACCACGCGCAGCTCCGAGCGCCAGGGCCGCGTGATCGACCACGACCCGACCGCCTCGATGGAACGCAAGAAGCAGGAGGGCTACTTCTGATGACGGTCACGCCCGAACGCCACGCCGCGCTGGCCGCCTACCTGCGCAAGCACGAGAGCCGCGACCAGTTGCGCTTCATCACCTGCGGCAGCGTCGACGACGGCAAGAGCACGCTGCTGGGCCGCCTGCTGTACGACACCAAGCTGCTGTTCGACGACCAGCTTGCGGCGCTGGCGCGCGACAGCGCGCGCCACGGCACGCAGGGCGACGCGCTGGATTTCGCGCTGCTGCTGGACGGGCTGGAAGCCGAGCGCGAGCAGGGCATCACCATCGACGTCGCCTACCGCTACTTCGGCACCGACAAGCGTGGCTTCATCGTCGCCGACTGCCCGGGGCACGAGCAATACACGCGCAACATGGCCACCGGCGCGTCCACCGCCGAGCTGGCGGTGGTGCTGGTCGACGCGCGCAAGGGCCTGCTGACGCAGACGCGCCGGCACACCTGGATCTGCGCGCTGTTCGGCATCCGCCACGTGGTGCTGGCGGTCAACAAGATGGACCTGGTCGGCTACGACCGCGCGCGCTTCGAGGCGATCGCCGCCGAGTACACCGCGCTCGCCCGCGCGCTCGGCATCGCCGACGCCACCTGCATCCCGCTGTCGGCGCTGCGCGGCGACAATGTCACCGCGCGCTCGCCGCAAATGCCTTGGCACGCGGGCCCGGCCCTGCTCGAACATCTCGAAACCGTGCGCGTCGAGCGCGGCATGGGCGGCACGGGTTTCCGCCTGCCGGTGCAGTGGGTCAACCGGCCCGACCACAGCTTCCGCGGCTACGCCGGCACGATCGCGCAGGGCAGCATCGCCGCCGGCGCCGAGATCGTCGCGCTGCCGGGCGGGCGCCGCTCGCGCATCGCGCGCATCCTCGGCCCGGACGGCGATCTCGAGGTCGCCGCCGAAGGCCAGGCGGTGACGCTGACCTTCGCCGACGAGCTCGACGTCGCGCGCGGCGACGTGATTGCCGACGCCGCGCATCCGCCGCAGGTCGCCGACCAGTTCGCCTGCCGCCTGCTGTGGATGGGCGACGCGCCGCTGCTGCCCGGCCGTCCGTACTGGCTGAAGATCGGCACGCGCACGGTCGGCGCACAAATCACCGAGATCAAGCACAAGATCGACGTCAACACGCAGTCCGAGCTGGCTGCCAAGCGCCTCGAGCTGAACGAGGTTGCGCAGTGCAATCTCTCGCTGGACCAGCCGATCGCGTTCGAGCCCTACGCGGAGAACCGCGCGCTCGGCGGCTTCATCCTGGTCGACCGCCAGAACAACGCCACCGTTGCCGGCGGCACGCTCGACTTCGCGCTGCGCCGCGCCAGCAACGTGCACTGGCAGTACATCGACGTCGACAAGGCGGCGCGCGCGACGATCAAGGGCCAGCGCCCATGCTGCATGTGGTTCACCGGCCTGTCCGGCTCCGGCAAGTCGACCATCGCCAACCTGGTCGAGCGGCGCCTGCACGCGCTCGGCTACCACACCTACATCCTCGACGGCGACAACGTGCGCCACGGCCTCAACCGCGACCTCGGCTTCACCGACGAGGATCGCGTCGAGAACATCCGCCGCGTCGCCGAGGTGGCGAAGCTGATGGTGGATGCCGGCCTGATCGTGCTGGTGTCGTTCATCTCGCCGTTCCGCGACGAGCGGCGCATGGCGCGCGCGCTGTTCGGCGCGGGCGAGTTCCTCGAGATCCACGTCGACACGCCGCTGGCCGAATGCGAGCGGCGCGATCCCAAGGGCCTGTACCGCCGCGCGCGCGCCGGCCAGATCAGCAACTTCACCGGCATCGATTCGCCCTACGAGGCGCCGGAGGCGGCGGAGATCACGCTGCGCACCGCCGAGGCCGAAGCCGGCGTGCTGGCGCAGCGGCTGGTCGAGCGCGTGCTGAGCTTCGAGCCGGCGCACGCGCGCCCCGCGCCCTAGGCATCGGACCGGGTAACTGCGGCAAAGCCCCGCATTGACCTCCCCGCCGCCAATCAGTACCATTTTGGTACTTATTGAGCCGCCCCCATGCTCCGCGTCAGCCGTCTCACCGATTACGCCACCGTGGTCATGACCTGCCTGGCCGGCGCGCCGGACGCGGTGCTGTCGGCGATGCAGATCGCCGAGGGCACGCGCCTGGAGATGCCGACGGTCAGCAAGCTGCTCAAGCAGCTCGCCCACGCCGGGCTGGTCGAGTCGTTCCGCGGCGCCAGCGGCGGCTACCGGCTGGCGCGCCCGGCCAGCGCGATCACCGTCGCCGAGATCGTCGAGGCGATGGAGGGGCCGCTCGGCATGACCGAGTGCGGCGCCAACCCCGGCTCCTGCGAACGCGAGGGGCACTGCAGCGTGCGCGGCAACTGGCAGCGCATCAACGTGGCCGTCGCCACCGCGCTGCGGGCAGTGACTTTGGCCGACATGCTGGCGCCGCCGACCGGGCGCGCCGCAGCGCGTCCGGCCGCGACGGTGTAAGGACAACCATGGCAACCGAACGCAGCGACATCGAGCAGCAGATCCGCACCGCGGTGCCGTCCGGCAACGCGTCCGTCGACGAGGCGCTGAACCGCCGCTATGCGGCCGGCTTCGTCACCGACATCGAGACGGAAAGCCTGCCGCCGGGCCTGAGCGAGGACATCGTCCGCGCGCTGTCCGCGCTCAAGCACGAACCGGAGTGGATGACCGAGTGGCGCCTCGCGGCCTATCGGCAGTGGCTGACCATGACCTCGCCGGAATGGGCCAAGGTCAAGCTCGGGCCGATCGACTTCCAGGCGATCAGCTACTACGCCGCGCCGAAGAAAAAGCCGAAGTCGCTGGACGAGGTCGATCCCAAGCTGCTCGAAACCTACGAGAAGCTGGGCGTGCCGCTGCACGAGCGCGCCAAGCTGGCCGGCGTCGCCGTCGACGTGGTGTTCGACTCGGTCTCGGTCGCCACCACCGCGCAACAGGAGCTGGCCAAGGCCGGCGTGATCTTCTGCTCGATGTCGGAGGCGATCCGCTCGCATCCGGAACTGGTGCGCAAGTACATCGGCACGGTGGTGCCGCAGGGCGACAACTTCTTCGCCGCGCTGAACTCGGCGGTGTTCTCCGACGGCTCGTTCGTGTTCATCCCCAAGGGCGTGCGCTGCCCGATGGAGCTGTCCACCTACTTCCGCATCAATGCCGGCCACACCGGCCAGTTCGAGCGCACCCTGATCATCGCCGAGGAGGGCAGCCACGTGTCCTACCTCGAGGGCTGCACCGCGCCGATGCGCGACGAGAACCAGCTGCACGCGGCGGTGGTCGAGCTGGTCGCGCTGGAGCGCGCGCAGATCAAGTACTCGACCGTGCAGAACTGGTACCCCGGCGACGAGAACGGCGTCGGCGGCATCTACAACTTCGTGACCAAGCGCGGCGAGTGCCGCGGCGACGACTCGAAGATCTGCTGGACGCAGGTGGAGACCGGTTCGGCGATCACCTGGAAATACCCGAGCTGCGTGCTGCGCGGCGATCGTTCGGTCGGCGAGTTCTACTCGGTGGCACTGACCCACCATTACCAGCAGGCCGACACCGGCACCAAGATGATCCACCTCGGCCGCAACACCAAGTCGAAGATCGTCTCCAAGGGCATCAGCGCCGGCAAGAGCTCCAACAGCTACCGCGGCCTGGTCAAGGTCGAGAAGAACGCCGAGGGCGCGCGCAACTACACGCAGTGCGACTCGCTGCTGATCGGCAAGCAGTGCGGCGCGCACACCTTCCCGTACATGGAAGTGAAGAATCCGACCGCGATCGTCGAGCACGAGGCGACCACCTCGAAGATCTCCGACGACCAGATGTTCTACTGCCGTTCGCGCGGCATCGGCGAGGAAGACGCCGTGTCGATGATCGTCGACGGCTTCTGCAAGCAGGTGTTCCGCGAGCTGCCGATGGAGTTCGCGGTGGAAGCGAAGAAGCTGCTCGAGGTGTCGCTCGAGGGCGCCGTGGGTTAACCGAAGCGTGCGCCGCGCGCACGCATCCGCCAGTCGTGCGCAGGGCGCACGCCACCAAAGACCGACCATGCTCAAGATCGAAAATCTGCACGTCCGCGTCGCCGGCAAGGAAATCCTGCGCGGCCTTTCGCTCGAAGTGAACGCGGGCGAAGTGCACGCCATCATGGGCCCGAACGGCGCCGGCAAGTCCACCCTCGGCAACGTGCTGGCCGGGCGCGAGGGCTACGAGGTGACCAAGGGCAGCGTCACCTACAACGGCAAGAACCTGCTGGAGCTGGAGCCGGAGCAGCGCGCCGCCGAGGGCGTGTTCCTGGCCTTCCAGTATCCGGTCGAGATCCCCGGCGTGAACAACACCTACTTCCTGCGCGCGGCGCTGAACGCGCAGCGCAAGCACCGCGGCGAGTCGGAGCTGGACTCGATGCAGTTCCTCAAGCAGGTGCGCGAGAAGATCAAGGTGATGCAGATTTCCGACGAGCTGCTGCACCGCGCGGTCAACGAAGGCTTTTCCGGCGGCGAGAAGAAGCGTAACGAGATCTTCCAGATGGCGCTGCTGGAACCGAGGCTGGCGATCCTCGACGAAACCGACTCCGGCCTCGACATCGACGCGCTGAAGCAGGTCGCGCAGGGCGTCAACGCGCTGCGCTCGCCCGAACGCGCGTTCATCGTCGTCACCCACTACCAGCGCCTGCTCGATTACATCGTGCCGGATTTCGTGCACGTGCTGGCCGACGGCCGCATCGTCGAGAGCGGCGACAAGACGCTGGCGCTGAAGCTGGAAGAGCACGGCTACGCCTGGGTCGGCGAGCGCGGCGCCGTCGCGGAGGCGCGCGCATGAGCAGCCCGTTCGTGCAGGCGATGGTTGCGGCCGCGGCGGCCGCGCGCCTGCCGGGCAGCGGCATCGCCTGGCTGGACGCGGCGCGGCGCGAGAGCCTGGACGCATTCGCCGCCGCTGGCCTGCCGCCCGCGCGCGGCGTGGAGGCCTGGAAATACACCGCGCTGCGCACGCTGGAGCAGCGCCGCTACGCGCTGGGCGACGCGCAGGCCGGCGCGCGCGCGGTGGCGCCGGAAACCTGGACGCTGCCCGGCGTCGACGGCCCGCGCATGGTGTTCGTCAACGGCACGTTCCGCGCCGACCTGTCGGCGCTGGACGCGCTGCCCGCGGGGTTGACCCTGGTGCCGCTGTCGCGCGCGCTGGCCGAGGACGCGGAGCCGCTGCGCTTCTTCCTGACCCGCATGTTCCGCGCCAGCGGCGACGCGTTCGCGCGCCTCAACGCCGCGCTGGCCGCCGACGGCGCCGTGCTGCGCGTGGCCGCCGGCGCGCGCATCGCCGCGCCGGTGCACATCGTCCACGTCGGCGCGCCGACCGAGGCGGAGATCGCCTGGCACGCGCGCTGCCTGGTGGAACTGGGCGAGGGCGCCGAGCTGAGCCTGGTCGAGCACCACGCCGCGGCCGGCGCCGCGCCGCATTTCGGCAACCTGCTCAGCGACGTCGTGCTGCGCGACCGCGCCCGGCTGGCGCTGACCGTGCTGCAGGACGCCGACGCCGGCGCCACGCTGTTCCGCCGCGCCGAGATGCGCCTCGGCGCCGACGCCACGGCGACGCTGCACGCGCTGGAACTGGGCGGCGCGCTGGTGCGCCACGAGGTGCACGCCAGCCTCGACGGCGACCGCGCGCGCTTCGACACGCGCGGCGTGTTCGCGCTGCGCGGCCGCCAGCACGTCGACACCCGCCTTTCCGTCGAGCATCGCGGCCGCGACACCGCCGGCGACGCGCTGTGGCGCGGCATCGCCGACGAGCGCGCGCGCGGCGTGTTCCAGGGCGCGATCGTGGTCGCGCCCGGCGCCGACGGCGCCGACGCCAAGCTCAGCAACAAGAATCTGCTGCTGTCGCCGCAGGCCGAGATCGACACCAAGCCGGTGCTGGAGATCTACGCCGACGAGGTCAAGGCCGCGCACGGCGCCACCGTCGGCCAGCTCGACGAGCGCTCGCTGTTCTACCTGCGCTCGCGCGGCATCGGCGCCGCCGAGGCGCGCTCGCTGCTGACCTACGCGTTCTGCCGCGCCGCGCTGGACTCGCTGTCCAACGCAGCGTTGGCCGAGCACCTCGGCACGCGCCTGCTGGCGCGGCTGCCGATCCGCGGCGAGGACTGAGATGACCAAGGTCAGCACCGCCAGCGGCCGACACTACGTCTGGGGCCAGGTCTGCGACGGCTGGCACCTGCACGAGGGCGACGACCTCGGCGTGATCGAGGAGCGCGTGCCGCCGGGTGCCGCCGAGGTGCGCCATCGCCATCATCGCGCACGGCAGTTCTTCTACGTGCTCGCCGGCGAGGCGACGCTGGAAGTCGACGGCACGGTGCACCGGCTGCGCGCCGGCGAGGGCCTGCACGTGGCGCCCGGCGCGGCGCACCAGCTGCGCAACGAATCCGCGGCCGATGCCCGTTTCCTGGTGGTGTCGGCACCGAAGAGCCATGGCGACCGCGAAGCGGCGCCGCACGAGGAGGCGCGTTCGTGACCGCCCGCACCCTGCCCGCCGGAACCCCGCTCGACCCCCAGCGCATCCGCGCCGACTTCCCGCTGCTGGCGCGCACGGTGCACGGCAAGCCGCTGGTGTATTTCGACAACGCCAATACCGGCCAGAAGCCGACCGCGGTGATCGAGGCCACCTCCGCGTTCTACCGCGAGCACAACGCCAACGTCGCGCGCGCCGTGCACCAGCTCGGCGAGGAGGCCACCGCCGCCTACGAGGCGACGCGCGACAAGCTGGCGCGCTTCATCGGCGCGCCGTCGCGCAACGAGGTCGTGTTCACCTCCGGCACCACCCAGGCCACCAACACGGTGGCGTACACCTGGGCGCTGTCGCGGCTGCAGCCGGGCGATGCGGTCCTGGTCACGCAGATGGAGCACCACGCCAACATCGTGCCGTGGCAGCTCGTGTGCGCGCGCACCGGCGCGACGCTGAAGGCGGCGCCGATCACCGAGTCCGGCGAGCTGATCGTCGAGAAGTTCGTCGAGATGCTGACGCCGGACGTCAAGCTGGCCGGCGTGGTGCACGTCTCCAACGTGCTCGGCACGGTCAACCCGGTCGCCGAGCTGGCGCGCGAGTGCCGCCGGCGCGGCATCCCGCTGCTGGTGGACGGCTCGCAGGCCTGCCCGCACATGAAGGTGGACGTGGCCGCGCTGGGCTGCGACTTCTACACGCTGACCGGCCACAAGATGTTCGGCCCGACCGGCACCGGCGCGCTGTGGGCGAAACGCGAGCACCTGGAGTCGATGCCGCCGTTCTTCGGCGGCGGCGAGATGATCCGCCGGGTCAGCTTCGAGGGCACCACCTACGCCGATCCGCCGCACAAGTTCGAGGCGGGCACGCCCAATATCGCCGGCGTGGTCGGCCTCGGCGCCGCGATCGACTACCTCGAGGGCGTCGGCATGGACCGCATCGCCGCCTACGAGCGCGAGCTGCTCGCCTACGCCAGCGACGCGCTGGCCGAGGTGGAGGGCTTGCGCGTGTTCGGCACGGCCGCGCGCAAGGCCGCGGTGATCTCGTTCCTGGTCGAGGGCGCGCACGCGCACGACCTGGCCACGCTGCTCGACCACGAGGGCGTGGCGGTGCGTTCCGGCCACCACTGCGCGCATCCGCTGATGCAGTTCTACGGCGTGCCGGCGACCGCGCGCGCGTCGCTGGCCTTCTACAACACCCGCGAGGAAGTGGACCGCTTCGTCGCGGCGCTGCGCAAGGTGCGCTAGCTGCTGGCGTAGCGCCGCGCCGCGGGTGCGCCGCTAGAATGACGTGCATGAGCGAGTCCGCGCTGTACCGCGACCTGGTGCTGGAGCACAACCGCAGTCCGCGCGGCCTCGGCGCGCTGCCCGCCTGCACCCACGCCGCCGAGGGCGACAACCCGCTGTGCGGCGATCGCCTGCGCATCGAACTGGCGCTGGACGCCGCCGGGCGCGTGCAGGGTTTTGCGTTCAGCGGCGAGGCCTGCGCGATCACCACCGCGACCGCGTCGCTGCTCGGCGAGCGCGTGCGCGGGCTGGACGCCGCGGCGATCGCCGACCTCGACGCGCGCTTCGCCCGCCTGGTGCGCGGCGACTGCGATGCCGATCCCGCGCTGGACGGCCTGAACGCGCTGGCCGAGCTGCGCGCCTATCCGGCGCGGCGCAAGTGCGCGCTGCTGCCTTGGGCGACGCTGGCGGCGGCGCTGCGCGGCACGCCGCACGCAACCACCGAAGCCACTGCATGAGCGCAACCCCGACATTCCGTTTCGCCGAACCCGCCGACGCACCGGCGATCGTCGCGCTGGTCGAGTCCGCCTATCGCGGCGACGCCAGCCGCGCCGGCTGGACCACCGAGGCCGACCTGCTCGACGGCCGGCGCACCTCCGTCGCCGACCTGCTGCCGCTGCTGCGCGAGCCGCGCAGTCGCGTGCTGCTCGCCGAGCGCGGCGGCGAGCTGCTCGCCTGCGCGCACATCGAGAAGCAGGGCGAGGCGGCCTACTTCGGCATGTTCTCGGTGCGGCCGGCCCTGCAGGGCGGCGGCGTGGGCAAGGCGGTGCTGGCCGAGGCCGAGCGCATCGCGCGCGCGGACTGGGGCTGCGACGAGATGCAACTGACCGTGATCGACGTGCGCACCGAACTGCTGGCCTGGTACGAGCGCCGCGGCTACCGCCGCACCGGCATCCACAAGCCGTTCCCCTATGGCGACGAGCGTTTCGGCCTGCCGCGGCGTCCCGACCTGCGCTTCGAGCTGCTGGTCAAGCCGCTGACCGCGGAGCGTGCGGCATGAGCGGGTGGGTGCGGGTCTGCGAGCGCAGCGAGCTGCTGCCGGGCGAGTTCAAGGTCGTCTACGACGGCGACACCGCGATCGCGGTGTTCAACATCGACGGCGACCTGTTCGCGGTCGAGGACGTGTGCACCCACGACGGCGGCGAGCTGGCCGGCGGCGAGCTGCGCGGCCACGAAGTCGAGTGCCCGCGCCACGGCGCGCGCTTCGACGTGCGCACCGGCGATGCGCTGTGCGCGCCCGCCTACGAGCCGACCGCGAGCTTCCCGGTCAAGGTCGAGGACGGCGTGGTGTACACGCGCGACGACCGCTAGCGCGGACGGAAGACGGGCCGGCAGCGCGCGCTGCGCGCCCGTCGCCGGCCGCGGTCAGGTTTGCGGCAGCCGCACATCGACGCGCAGGCCGGTGCCCGTGCTGCCGACGCCGAAGCGCACGCGCCCGCCGTGGCGCGCGGCGATTTCGCGCACGATCGCCAGGCCGAGCCCGCTGCCCTCGCGCGCGGTGCCGGGGACGCGGAAGAAGCGCTCGCCGAGCCGCAGCCACAGTTCGGCCGGCACGCCCGGGCCGTCGTCCTCGACCCACAGCGCGTCCGCCTCGGCGTCGCGCTGCAGGCCGACCGTGATCTGCCCGCCGTCGCGGCCGTAGCGCATCGCGTTGTCGACCAGGTTGCACAGCATCTCGCGCAGCAGCACGGCGTCGCCGCGCATCGGCACGCCTTCGGCCGGGCCGACGTAGCCGAGGTCGATCTGCCGCGCCAGCGCTTCCGGCACGCGCTCGGCGACGCACTCGCGCACCAGGGCCGCCAGGTCGAGCGGCTCGGCGACGGCGATCGCGCGCTCGTGCGCCTGCGTGCGCGCCAGCGCCAGCAACTGGCCGGCGGCGCGGCCCGCGCCTTCGGCCAGGCGCTCGATGTGGCCGAGCGCATCGCGCACGGTTTCGGGGCGCGGATCGGCCAGCGCGCGCTCGGCCTGCAGGCGCAGGCCGGCCAGCGGCGTGCGCAACTGGTGCGCGGCGTCGGCGATGAAGCGTTCCTGCAGGCGCACCATCTCGCGCAGGCGCGCCAGCAGCGCGTCGATGGTGCGCGCCAGCGGCAGGATCTCGGCCGGCACGCCGGCGGTGTCGAGCGCGGCGAGGTCGCGCGGATTGCGCGCGCCGACCTGCGCCACCAGCGGGTCGAGCAGGCGCAGGCCGCGCCCGATCGAAAGCCACACCACGCCCAGCGCGAGCAGCACCAGCGCGAGTTCGATCGGCAGCGTGCCGAGCAGGATCTCCCGCGCGAGTATCTGGCGCTTGTGCAGCGTTTCGGCGACCGAAACGACGATGCGGTCGCCCGGCTCGCCGGCGCCGAGCGTGACCGTGGCCATGCGCAGCACATGGCCGCCGATGCGGATGTCGTCGAACACGGCCCGGTCGTCGCGCGCCGGCAGCATGGCCGGCATGGGCACGCTGGCGTCGCCGGAGAGCAGGCCGTGACGCAGGCTGCGTACCGCGAACAGGCTGCGGTCCTCGGTGTCGAATTCGATCAGCAGCCGCGCCTGCGGATTCAGCTCGCCGCGTGCCTCGCCGCTCTGCACGAGTTTCTGCAGCGCGCGCGCCGAGTCGAGCAGCCAGCGGTCGTAGACGTGGCCGGCGTAGCGCAGCGCGAGGCCGTAAGCGGCGAGCGCGCCGATGGCGAGGATCAGGAACAGCGGCGGCGCGAGCAGCGCCAGCAGGCGCCGGCGCAGGCTGGGGGCGTCGGACGGCATCGGCTGGGCCCGCGCCGGGCCGGCTTCAGTCATCGCCCGCTTCCAGCAGGTAGCCGAGGCCGCGCATCGTGCGCACGCGCGCGCCGGAGCCTTCCAGCTTGCGCCGCAGGCGGTAGATGCTGATGTCGAGGCCGTTGTCGGTGAGCGTGGTGTCCCAGTCGCACAGCGCCTCGACCAGGCTGGCGCGACTGACCACGCGATCGCGCCGCATCGCCAGCGCCTCCAGCAGGCCGAGCTCGCGCGCGGTCAGCTCCAGCGGCATGCCGTCCAGGCTGGCGCGGCGTCCGGCGAGGTCGAGGTGCAGGCGGCCGACCACCAGTTCCGGCGCGCCTTGGGTCGCGCGGCGGCGCTGCAGCGCGCGGATGCGCGCTTCCAGCTCGGCCAGCGCGAACGGCTTGACCAGGTAGTCGTCGGCGCCGAGGTCGAGCGTGCGCACCCGCTCGCGCAGCGCGTCGCGCGCGGTGATCACCAGCACCGGCATGGTGTCGCCGCGCTGGCGCAGGCTGCGCAGCAGGTCGGCGCCGTCGCTGTCCGGCAGGCCGAGGTCGAGCAGCAGCAGGTCGTAGGGGTGGTCGCGCAGCGCGCGCTCGGCGTCGCGGCCGCGTCCGAGGCGGTCGACCGCGTGGCCGGCGCGCGCCAGCGTCGCGCACACGGCGTCGGCGATCGCCGCGTCGTCCTCCACCACCAGCACCCGCATGTCCGCCTCCGTCCCGGGCCCTGCCAGCCGCGGCTAGCGTAGCGTTTTCCGGCCCGACCGCGGTGAAAGGCACGGGAAAGCCGCGCCCGCTAGCGTGCGCCCGCCTCTACTTCGATTCTGGGCGAAGATCCCACGCCCACTTCTGCCCGCGTTCCCCTCGCGGGCTTTTTTTTTCAGGGAGGACGGGCCGGAACACCGCGGCCGTCGCGCCGCACGGGAGGCGCGCGAAGGCGATGCCGCGCCGCGCGCAGCAGCATGTTGCGACGCGTGCGGGATGAGCGGTTGGCTAGCGATCCGCAGGGTGGTGCGGCGGGTAGTAGGCGTAGACCTGCACCGGCGCGCCGAGGAAGTCGATGTCGTCGACGACCTGGCCGCCGAGGCGCTGCGCGACCTTGGCCGCGGACTCGTTGCCGGGCCGCACCAGGCTGACCACGCGCGGCACCTGCAGCGTGCCGAACGCGAACGCCAGCACGGCGCGGCTGGCCTCGGTGGCGTAGCCGCGATGGCGGTGCTCCGGTTTCAGCATCCAGCCGAGCTCGAGGTCGGGCCAGCCTTCCGGCCGCATCAGGCCGGCGCGGCCGACGAAGGCGCCGTCGGTCTTGCGCTCCAGCGCCCACATGCCGTAGCCGCGCAGTTGCCAATGGCCGAGCAGCATCGCCAGCGAACGCCACGCGTTCATGCGGTCGAGCGGCTGGCCGTCGCCGATCCAGCGCGTGCTCTCGGGGTCGGCGAGCATCGCCGCGTAGGCGTCGAAATGGCCTTCGTTGAAGGCGACCAGGCGCAGGCGCTCGGTCTCCAGGACGGGAATGTCCGGCATGGCTTGGACGGGACGGGACATTGAACCGGCCCTGGGGCGCTCAAAAAAGCGATTGTCGCACCCCCGGCGCCGTCACGGAAGCGCCGCAAACCGGGCCAGCACCGCGGTCCCGTCGCCGCGCAGCGCAACCGGTTGCGGCGCGGCCGCGGCGGCCACGCGCAGCGAGTCGCCGGCCTGCAGGCGGATGCGCGCGCCGGCGGCGCTCGCCTCGACGCCGCCGTCGAGCAGGTGCAGCAGCCATTCGACGCCGGGTTGGGCGATCAGCGCCGGCAGGTCCGCCGTAGCGCCCGCGTCGACCGCCATGCGCACCGCGTCGCGGCGCGCCATCACGTTGAAGTCGCGGGTCGGCCCGTCGAGCAGACGACCGGTCACCGCGGCTTCGCCGGCAAAGCGCGCGGCCTGCAGGCGCCGCGTCAGCGTCACCGGCGCGGCGTCGGCGAATTCGAGGCGCATGCCGGCGCCGTCCAGCAGCAGTAATTCGCGGTCCACGCCGGGGAACGGCGAGAACGGCCCGTCGGCGGCCACCTCGGCGATGCTGACGCGCCAGCGGAACGCGCTCGCGGCGTCGGCCGCGCCGGGTGGGTCGCGCGCCAGCTCGGTGGTCCAGCCGGTGCCGTTCTTCCAGCGCGTGCGGCGGTAGTCCGCCGAAGCCAGGCGCGCGAGCAGGGCCACGGCGGCTCAGCCCAGCAGCGACTGCAGTTGCGCGGTGGTGCGGCGCAAGCTCTCGTCCCAGCCGAAGCCGACGATCGGCGCGCCGGTGGCGGCGTCGCGGAACGCTTCTTCCTGGCCGGGCGCGAGCAGGTGGCGGTAGTCGACGGTGATCTCGCTGCCGGCGGCGAGGTCGGCGGCGGCGAAGATGAAGCCGAGGTGCCACAGCGCGGTCGGCGCGAAGCTGTGGTTGACGTAGCACTCGTCGGGCCAGTCCGGCGACAGCGTGTAGCGGTCCTCGAACCAGCGCACCGAGGTGTGCAGCAGGGCGGCCAGCTCGGGGCGCGCGTTGATCTCGTCGAAGCCGTAGGTGCGGTCGATCGCGTCCGGCGCGACCACGATGCGGCCGCGGCGCGTCGCCTCGTCGACGAACAGGCCCTTGCCGGCGCCGGGGATGGTGGATGCGTCGATGCGGTAGCGCGGCAGGATCATGGCGTGCGGCGGCGGGTTGCGAAGGCGCGCGAGTGTAGCGCAGCGCGCCGTGCCGCAGACGCCGGCGGGAACGGCGCCGCGCGGCGCGCGTTCCCGCCGCAGGGCTCACTTCGCGGGGGCGGGGCGCGTCGGCTTGGCGGCCGCGACCGGCCGGGCCGCGGCCGCGGCGCCGTTCAGGCGGATCGCGTCGCGGTTGCGTTCCAGCGTGCGCTGGCCGATGCCCTTGATCTGCGCCAGTTGGTCGGCGCTCTTGAACGGGCCGTGCGCCTCGCGCCAGGCGACGATCGCCTGCGCCTTGCTGAGGCCGATGCCGTCCAGCGACTTGGCGATGGTGGCGGCGTCCGCATGGTTGATGTCGACCGGCGAGGCGGCCATGGCGGGCAGGGCGAAGGCGAGCGAGAGCAGCAGGGCGGCAAGGGTCTTCATGACGGTGGTCTCCGTGTCGGTGCGGCGCGGCTTGCGCCGTGGGGCCAAGGTACGCAGGCGCGTGTTCCGCCGCTGCCGGCGCATCGCGGGCGCGCCTGTCCGCGCCGGGCGCGTCGCGCTGTCGGAATGGGCCGACATGCCGCCCTGCTAGAATCGCCGCTTCTGCGACTCCGCCAATACGACCGAGGACCCGCGCATGGATACCGCCAGGCTGCAAGCGTTCGTCGGAGGGATGTGGGACGACGAGGTCGTGCCGCAGCTCGTCGAGTACATCCGCATCCCCAACAAGTCGCCGATGTTCGACGCGCAGTGGGTCGAGCACGGCTACATGGACGATGCGGTGAAGCTGATGGAGCGCTGGGCGCGCGCCAAGCTTGCCGGCGTGGCCGGGGCGACGCTCGAGGTCGTGCGCCTCGAAGGCCGCACGCCGCTGATCTACATCGACGTGCCGGCTTCCGGCGCCGCCTCCGGCGACGACTGCGTGCTGCTGTACGGGCATCTCGACAAGCAGCCGGAGATGACCGGCTGGAGCGACGGTCTCGGCCCGTGGACGCCGGTGATCAAGGGCGACAAGCTGTTCGGCCGCGGCGGCGCCGACGACGGCTACGCGATCTTCGGCTCGCTGTCGGCGCTGCTGGCGCTGCGCGACCAGGGCGTGCCGCACGCGCGCTGCGTGGTGATGATCGAGGCCTGCGAGGAATCCGGCAGCTACGACCTGCCGTACTACGTCGACCACCTCGCCGCGCGCATCGGCAAGCCGTCGCTGGTGGTGTGCCTGGATTCCGGTTGCGGCAACTACGACCAGCTCTGGCTGACCACGTCGCTGCGCGGCATGACCGGCGGCAACCTGAAGGTGACCGTGCTGGACGAGGGCGTGCATTCCGGCGACGCCTCCGGCGTGGTCGCCGACAGCTTCCGCCTGCTGCGCCAGTTGATCTCGCGGCTGGAGGACGAGGTCACCGGCGCGATCCGCCCGCGCGAGCTGTACGTCGAGGTTCCCGCGCAGCGCCTCGAGCAGGCCCGCCGCTCCGCCGAGGTGCTGGGCACCGCGGTGTACGACAAGTTTCCGTTCGTCGCCGGCATGCGCCCGGTCGCCGAAGACCTCGCCGAGCTGGTGCTCAACCGCACCTGGCGCCCGCAGCTCGCGGTGACCGGCGTCGATGGCCTGCCGCCGCTCGGCAGCGCCGGCAACGTGCTGCGCCCGCACACCGCGGTCAAGCTCAGCCTGCGCCTGCCGCCGACGCTGGACGGCGCCAAGGCCGGCGAATTCGTCAAGCGCCTGCTGGAGGCGAATCCGCCGTACGGCGCGAAGGTGACCTTCGAGCTGGAGAAGGCCTCGACCGGCTGGAACGCGCCGCAGCTCTCGTCGTGGCTGGAACAGGCCGTGGCGGACGCCTCGCAGCGCGCGTTCGGCGCGCCGGCGGCGTACATGGGCGAGGGCGGCACGATCCCGTTCATGGGCATGCTCGGCGAGAAATTCCCCGGCGCGCAGTTCCTGATCACCGGCGTGCTCGGCCCGCATTCCAATGCGCACGGCCCCAACGAGTTCCTGCACGTGCCGACCGGCAAGCGCGTGTCGATGGTGGTGGCACAGGTGGTGGCGAAGCACGCCGAGGCCAGCGCCAAGGGCCTGACCCTGGGCGTCGCCGCGCAGGCCGGCCACGCGCAGATGGGCGACCACGGCTGCTGCTGAGCGCGCAGCCGTTCCGGGGCCGGAGGCAGGGCGCGGCGGGCGATAGGCGCCTCGGCCGGCGCGCCCACCGCATCCTGCCGGCGCCGGGCGGGGCCCGCCCGCCCCGTCTTTCCCGGGCGCACGGCCGAAACATCCGCGGATCGAAACCCGCCCTGCGCTTGCCCGGCAGCG
>NZ_JBDKSX010000093.1:0-83748 GCF_039680435.1 Mizugakiibacter sp.
CTTTCTCTTGGACAAGCAAGAGAAAGACACCCGCTCGCGGCAGCGAGCGGAACGAGGCGGGTCGCGACGCACGCACGAGCAGGCGCCTTGCGGCGCCGCCACCCTCACCCCGGCCCTCTCCCGCCGGAGGCGGGCGAGGGAGACAAGAGTCGAAGGCCGCTGCGATGCTCGCCTGCCGAGCCGCCCGCCGCAGGAACACTCGCGAGCAGTATCCGAGGCGGGGATTGCGAATCCCCGCGCCCCGAACGTCAGGCAACCTTCGGCTGCCGGGTCAGGATCGCCAGCAGGTCGGCGAGCTTGTCGCGCATCTCGCGGCGGTCGACGATCAGGTCGATGGCGCCGTGCTCGAGCAGGAATTCCGAGCGCTGGAAGCCGGCCGGCAGGGTTTCGCGCACGGTCTGCTCGATCACGCGCGGGCCGGCGAAGCCGATCAGCGCCTTCGGCTCGCCGATGTTGATGTCGCCGAGCATGCCGAGGCTGGCGGAGACGCCGCCGGTGGTCGGATGGGTCAACACGGAGACGTACGGCACGCCGGCGTCGCGCATGCGCGCCAGCGCGGCCGAGGTCTTGGCCATCTGCATCAGCGACAGCAGGCCTTCCTGCATGCGCGCGCCGCCGGTGGCGGCGAAGCACACCAGCGGCATGCGCTCTCGCAGCGCCAGTTCGGCGGCGCGGGTGAACTTCTCGCCGACCACCGAACCCATCGAGCCGCCCATGTAGCCGAACTCGAACGCGCACGCCGCCAGCGGCCGCTGCTTGAGCGTGCCGCGCATCGCGATCAGCGCGTCCTTTTCGCCGGTGTTCTTCTCGGCGGCGGCGATGCGGTCGCGGTATTTCTTGGAGTCCTTGAACCTGAGCGCGTCGACCGGCGCGAGGTCGGCCGCGATCTCGGCGCCGCTGCCTTCGTCGAGGAATGCCGCCAACCGCGCGCGCGCGCCGATGGCGTGGTGGTGGCCGCACTTCGGGCACACCATCAGGCTGCGCTCCAGCTCCGGCCGGTACAGCACGGTGCCGCAGCCGCCGCACTTCTCCCACACGCCTTCCGGCACCTTGCCCTTGCCGCCGTTGCTCTGCGTGCGGATGCGCGATGACACCAGTTTCTGCAGCCAGCTCACGTCGTTGACCTCTCCCGTCGGCCGCGGCGGCCCGGACGGCGCCGCGTCGGTATCGCGTTTGTCGCCGCCTTCACGCGGCATGCGCGGCGCGCGCATCGAGCGCACCCCGGATCGGCGCCAGGAACGCCTGCGCCCGCGCGCACGTCTCGGCGGCGTCCGCGCTGCCGGCCAGGCGCTGCACCAGCGCACTGCCGATCACCACCGCGTCCGCGAACGCGGCGATCGCCGCGGCGCTGGCCGCGTCGCGCACGCCGAAGCCGACCGCCACGGGCGCCTGTGCCCGCGCGCGGATCGCGCCCACCCGCGACTCGATCTCGGCCACGCTCAGCCTCGCCGCGCCGGTGATGCCGGCGAACGAGACATAGTACAGGAAACCCTCCGCGGCCCCGCACAGGCGCTCCAGCCGGGCCGCCGAAGTGGTCGGCGCGGCGAGCTGGATCCGGCACAGGCCGGCGGCGCGGATCGCCGCACCGGTGTCGGCCTCTTCCAGCGGGCAGTCCACCAGCAGCACGCCGTCCACGCCCGCCTGCGCCGCCTCCCGGGCGAAGCGTTCGTAGCCGTGGACCTCGATGGGATTGAGATAGCCCATCAGCACGACGGGCGTAGCCATATCCGTGGCGCGGAACGCGCGCACCCAAGCGAGGATCGCATCCAGACCCACGCCCTTCGCCAGCGCGCGCTCGCCGGCATGCTGGATCACCGGGCCGTCGGCCATCGGATCGGAGAACGGCACGCCCAGCTCGATCAGGTCGGCGCCGGCCGCGACCAGCGCGTGCAGCAGCGGCACCACGCCCTCGGGCGAGGGATCGCCGGCGGTGACGAACGGGATCAGCCCGGTGCGGCCGGCGGCCTTGAGTTCGGCGAAACGTTGGTCGATGCGGTTCATGACCGCGGGACTCGCGACTCGGGGCTCGGGACTCGGCAAAACGTCGCAACGCGAGGATTCTCGCTTTCTCGCAGCCAACGAATGTCGAAACGCCCGGCCTGGGCACAACCGACCATTGCTCGGGCTCTTTCCCGAGTCCCGAGTCCCGGGTCCCGAGTCCCGAACCCGCCCCTAACCAGTCCGGCCTTCACAAGGTGATCCCCTCGCGCTGCGCGATCGTATGCACATCCTTGTCGCCGCGCCCCGACAGGTTGCACAGCACGATGGCGTCTTTCGGGTATTCGCGCGCCAGCTTGATCGCCTGCGCGACGGCGTGGCTGGATTCCAGCGCGGCGAGGATGCCTTCGGTACGCGCCAGCCGGTGGAACGCCGCGAGCGCCTCGTCGTCGCTGACGCCGACGTACTCGGCGCGGCCGGTGTCCTTGAGGAAGGCGTGTTCGGGGCCGACGCCGGGATAGTCGAGGCCGGCCGAGATCGAGTGCGTCTCGCCGATCTGGCCGTTGTCGTCGCAGATCACGTAGGTGCGGTTGCCGTGCAGCACGCCGGGGCGGCCCGCGGCCAGCGATGCGGCGTGACGGCCCGTCGCCAGCCCCTCGCCAGCCGCTTCCGCGCCGACGATGCGCACGCGGCGATCGTTGAGGAAGGCGTGGAACAGTCCGATCGCGTTGGAGCCGCCGCCGACGCAGGCGGTGATCGCATCCGGCAGGCGGCCGTACTGCGCAAGCATCTGCGCGCGCGCCTCGCGGCCGACGATGGCGTTGAAATCGCGCACCATCATCGGGTACGGGTGCGGGCCGGCGACGGTGCCGATGATGTAGAAGGTGTCGGCGACATTGGTGACCCAGTCGCGCAGCGCCTCGTTCAGCGCGTCCTTCAGCGTCTTCGAGCCGGAGGTGACCGGCACCACTTCGGCGCCGAGCAGCTTCATGCGGTAGACGTTGATCGCCTGGCGCTCGATGTCGACCGCGCCCATGTACACCACGCACTTCAGCCCCAGGCGCGCGGCCACGGTGGCGCTGGCCACGCCGTGCTGGCCGGCGCCGGTCTCGGCGATGATGCGCGTCTTGCCCATGCGCCTGGCCACCAGCGCCTGGCCGACCGTGTTGTTGATCTTGTGCGCGCCGGTGTGGTTGAGGTCCTCGCGCTTGAGCAGGATCTGCGCGCCGCCGACCTCGGCGGACAGCCGCTCGGCGTGGTAGATCGGACTGGGCCGGCCGACGTAATGCGCGAGGTCGCGATCGAGCTCGGCGCGAAACTGCGGGTCGTCGCGCAGGCGCAGGTACGTTTCCGCCAGCGCCTCCAGCGGCGCCATCAGCGTTTCGGCGACGTACACGCCGCCGTACGGCCCGAAGCGGCCGCGCGCGTCCGGATAGGCGTGGAAATCCTCAGGTGGTGCGATCTTCGATGTCACGTCCGGCTCGCTCGACTTCTTCGATGAAGCGCCGCAGCTTCGCGGCATCCTTGACGCCCGGCGCGCTCTCCACGCCGCTGGACACGTCCACGCCCCATGGCCGCGCCGTGCGCACCGCGCCGCCGACGTTATCGGGCGTCAGTCCGCCGGCCAGCACCAGCGGCCGCGCGAAATCCCGCGGCGCGCGCGTCCAGTCGAACGCGCGTCCGCTGCCGCCGGCCTCGCCCGCCGCGTGCGCGTCGAGCAGGAAGCCGCAGGCGAGCGGGTGCGCCGCGGCGTAGGCTTCGACGTCGGTCACCGAGGCCATCGGCACGGCCTTCAGGTACGGCCGGCCGAAGATCCCGCAGAACGCCGCCGGCTCCGCGCCATGGAACTGCAGCAGGTCCGGCTTGACCGCGTTCAGCACCTGGGCCACCCAGGCCACGTCGTCGTCCATGAACAGCGCCACCACGGTCACGAACGGCGGCAGCGCCGCGCGGATCGCCGCCGCCTGGCGCGGCTCGACATGGCGCGGGCTGCGCCGCGCGAAGACCAGGCCGACCGCGTCGGCGCCAAGGTGCGCCGCCGCCAGCGCATCCTCGACGCGCGTGATTCCGCAGCATTTGACGCGTACGCGCACCTTGGCCTCAGCGGCTGACCTCGTCGGGAAGCCCCCATTGTGCCGGATATCGCGGTCCGATGAAGGTCAGCCCGGCCGCGGGCGCGGTCGGGCCGGCCACGCTGCGGTCGCGCCCCGCCAGCAGCTCCGCGATCCAGCGCGTCGGCCGCTCGCCGCGTCCGACCACCAGCAGCGAGCCGACGATGTTGCGCACCATGTGGTGCAGGAAGGCGTTGGCCTCGACCTCGACGATCACCTTGTCGCCCTCGCGCACGACGCCGATCTCGCGCAGATTGCGCATCGGCGAGCGCGCCTGGCAGGCGACCGTGCGGAACGCCGAAAAATCGCGCTCGCCCACCAGCGCCTGCGCCGCCGCGTGCATCGCCGCCGCGTCCAGCGGCAACCGCTCCCAGGCGACGTAGCGCGCCTCCAGCGCCGGCCGCGCCTGGCGGTTGAGGATCACGTAGCGATAGCGCCGCGCGCGCGCCGCGTAGCGGGCGTGGAAATCGTCGGCCACGGGACAGGCCCAGCGCACCGCGACCGCCGGCGGCAGCCGCGAGTTGGCGCCCAGCGCCCAGCCGCGCAGGCTGCGTTCGGCCGCGCTGTCGAAGTGCACCACCTGGCAGCGCGCGTGCACGCCGGCGTCGGTGCGGCCGGCGCAGGTCACCTCGACCGGATGCGCGGCCACGAACGACAGCGCCGCTTCCACCGCGGCCTGCACGCTGCGCCCGTGCGACAGCCGCTGCCAGCCGAAGAAATCGGTGCCGTCGTATTCGATGCCGAGGGCGATGCGCATGCGCGGGAGACGGGAGACAGGGGACGGGAAGGCTAATCGCGTCGGTGCGGGGGGACCAAGCGGGACACGGCGCAAAAAGCGCGGGCCGCGACCCGCAGGCCGCGGCCCGGATCGCGCGCGCGGCGGCTCAGCCGATCTCGCCGAGCAGCTTCTGCGCCTCGGATTTCTGCTTCGCGCTGCCTTCGGCCAGCACCTCCTCGAGCATCGCGCGGGCGCCGTCCGGATCGCCCATGTCGAGGTAGGCGCGCGCCAGGTCCAGCTTGGTGTCGACCGGATCGTCGCCGTACCCGGCGGACGGCGCCGCGGCCGCCGCGCCCTGCGGCGCCGGCGCCTGGCCGAGATCGCCAAGATCGAACGCAGGCAGCGCCTCCAACTCGCCGGGCGCCGCGTGCGACGGCTCGGCGGGCGGCGCGGCCGCGGGCAGTTCGTCGCCGAGATCGAGCGCCGGCAGTCCGAAGTCCGCCTCCTCGCCGCCGACCGGCGCCTGCGCCGCCGGCTCGGCCGGGGACGCGTGCGGCGTCAGGTCGAAATCGAAGCTGTACTCGCTGCTGCGCGCGGCCGCGGCCGCGGCCGGCGCCTCGTCCGCGTACTGGCCGAGATCGAAGCTTTCCAGCGCGCCACTCTCGTCATCGTGCGCGGACGCCGGCGCCTCGTCGGCATGCGGCGCGCCCGCCGGCGCGAACAGCGGGTGCTGCGGTGCGAGTTCCTCGCCCATCGCGTGCACTTCCTGCCATTCCGGCTGGCCGGGATCGGCGACGTGCGCGTGCATCGCCTCCGCGGCGGCCTCGAAGCGCTCGACGTCGCGGTGCGCGTAGTACAGGCTGGCCAGCTCCAGGTGCAGGCCGATGTCGTCCGGATGCTCTGCGAGCTGGGAGAGCAGGGAGTCCTCTTCCTCGCCGTAGGCGGTATCGACTGGCTGCTCGTCCGCCAGCGGCGAATCGCCGAACCGGCTGGAGATGCCGCTCGCGGCCGGCTCCGGCTTGGGACGACGCCGCAGGCGCAGCAGACCGAACAGGACCAGGCCCACCGCGACCACGCCGCCGGCCGGCAGCAGCAAGTCTTGCCGGTTCCACCACGGGATTTCCTCGCCGAGCGGCTCGGTGCGGGGCGCCGCCGCCGGCGGCAGCGGCTTGGTGGTGCTGACCGGCTTGGCCTGGGTCGGCACGGATTCGACAGGCTTCCGGGCAGCCGCACTGGCGGCGGCCGCAGGCGTGGCCCCGGCGACGCTGCTCGCGGACGCCGGCTTGGCGGCCGTGGACGCCGCGGCGGACGCGGTCGCAACCGTGGCGGCGGGCTTGGGTGCCGCGGCCACCGGCGCAGGTACCGGCTGCACCGGCCTGGGCGCCGCGGCCGGCGCTCCGGCCTGCTTCTGCACCTCGGCCAGCTTGCGCTGCAGCTCGGCGATTTCGGCGTCCTTGAGGCTCAGCAGGCGCTGGTTCTTGCTGTTGAGGTCCTCGCTTTCCTTCAGCCGAGCCTTCAGCTCGTCGGCTTCCTGCTGCTGCGCGGCCAGGGTTTCCTTGGCGCGCGCCAGACCCTGCCTGAGGCCGTTCACCGCCGCGGCCTCGGTGCCGCCGGCGACGCCGGCGCGGGTGTTCGCACTGGTGCCGCCTTCCTCCGGCGGCACCAGTCGCAGGCGGTCGCCCGCAGCCGGCTTCGCGACAGCGGGCGCCGGCCGGGAAGCCGCGGTACCGGCTTCGGCGGCGACCACGGTGGGCTTCTGCGCCGTGCTGCCGCGCCAATCCTCGAACTGGCGGTGGATCTCCGCCGCCGCGGCCTCGGCCGAACCCGCCTCGGCGATCTGGTCGCGACCGGGGATGCGCAGGATCGCGCCCCGCTTCATCGTGTTGACGTTGTCCTTGTAGAACGCGTCCGGGTTGGCCTTGAGCAGGGCCAGCATCATCTGGTTGACGTCGATGCCGCTGCCCGGCCGGTGCGTGTTGGCGATCTCCCAGAGGGTGTCGCCGGCCTTGACCTCGTAGCTGCCGCTGCCGGCCGCGCTCGGCGCACCCGCGCCCGGCGAGGCCGCGCCGACGGTGGACGGCGCAGCGGAGGCGGCGGCGCGTTCGGCTGCAGGTGCAGGTGCGGGCGCAGCTGCCGCGGGCGCCGCTTCGGGCGCAGGGCGGCTGGCCGCAGCGGCGCTGCGCGCAGGCGCGGCGACCACGCCGCGGCTCGGCGCGACGACCGGGTCGAGCAGCACGGTGTATTCGCGCAGCAGCCTGCCCTTGGCCCAGTTCACCTGGACCAGGAAGTCGAGGTAGGGATCGCGCACCGCGTCCTTGCTGGTGACGCGGATCACCGCGCGGCCCTGCGCGTCGGTGCCCACCGCGAAATCGATCGGCACGTTGAGGTTGCCGCGGCTCAGGCCGATGCGGCTGAAATCCTCGTCGGAAGCCAGCGCCACCTGCAGGCCTTCCGCTTCGGCCGGGCTGTCCACGATCACCGGGATCTCGGCGACCAGCGGCTGGTTCAGCGCGGACTTGACCTGGATTTGCCCGAGGCCGAGGGCCAGGGCCTGCGTGCTGCCGAGGGTCAGCGCGAACGCGACGGCCATCGGCAGCTTGTATGAACGCTTCATGGTTCTAGCCCCCCAAAGGCTTCTGCAACCGCCGCGCCGGCCACGAAACTCGACGCGACCTCACGACGGTGTCGCAACTTTAGTTTACGAAAAGGTTTTTACCAAGAGTTCGGCCACCTGAACAGCATTCAGGGCGGCCCCCTTGCGGATATTGTCGGCTACGACCCACAAATCGAGGCCGCGCGGGTGGGAGAGGTCGTCGCGGATGCGCCCCACGTAGACCGGATCCTTGCCCGCGGCGTGCGACACCGGCGTCGGATAGCCGCCCGGCCGACGCTCGTCGACCACGACCACGCCGGGAGCCTTCTCCAGCAGCGCGCGCGCCTGCCCGGCCGTGATCCTGTCGCGGGTCTCGATGTGCACGGCCTCGGCGTGGCCGTAGAACACCGGCACGCGCACCGCGGTCGGGTTCACGCCGATCGCCTCGTCCTCGAGGATCTTGCGCGTCTCCCACACCATCTTCATTTCCTCGCGCGTGTAGCCGTTGTCCTGGAAATCGTCGATCTGCGGGATCAGGTTGAAGGCGATCTGCGCCTGGAACTTCGACGGCTTCACGTCCTGGAAATTGAGCAGCGCCGCGGTCTGCCGGCCGAGTTCCTCCAGCCCGGAACGCCCCGCGCCGGACACCGACTGGTAGGTGGCGACGTTGATGCGCTCGATGCCGACGGCGCGGTGGATCGGCGCCAGCGCGACCAGCATCTGCATCGTCGAGCAGTTCGGATTGGCGATGATGCCGCGATGCACGTGGTGCGCGATCGCGTGCGGATTGACCTCGCTGACCACCAGCGGGATGTCGTCCTGGTAGCGGAACTCGGAGGTGTTGTCGATCACCACCGCGCCGGCCGCGGCGGCGCGCGGCGCGTGCTCGCGGCTGACCTTGCCGCCGGCGGAGAAGAATGCGATGTCGACGCCGGCGAAGTCGTACTCCGCCAGGTTGCGCACGGTGACGCGCTTGCTGCCGAACTCCACCTTCTCGCCGGCCGAGCGCGCGCTGGCCAGCGGCACCAGTTCGCCGACCGGAAACTTGCGCTCGGCCAGGATCGACAGCAGCGCTTCGCCCACGGCGCCGGTGGCGCCGACCATCGCTACCTTGTAGCTCGTCTTCTTCGTCATGGGAGAGTATTTGCCGAAAAGAGGTCCGGATGCGGATGCATGCCGATCGAGGCGGGCAGCGCGCCGGAAACCGTGTTTGTCGCCCAGTCCGCGCCCATCCTCATCCGCCCGTGTCGAAAATCCCGAGGCCCGCGCATGCCCACCGCTCAGGCGACGCGCGGCGCCACGGGCCCGACGTCGCCGCACTGCGCGCGGTGGCGCAGCGCCTGGTCCATCAGCACCAGCGCCACCATCGCCTCGGCGATCGGCGTGGCGCGGATGCCGACGCAGGGATCGTGGCGCCCTTTCGTCACCACCTCGGCCGGCTCGCCGGCGAGGTTCACGCTGCGCCCCGGCACGAGGATGCTGGAGGTCGGCTTCAGCGCGATCGAGGCGACCACCGGCTGGCCGCTCGAGATGCCGCGGAGGATGCCGCCGGCGTGGTTGGAGAGGAAGCCCTCGGGGGTGATCTCGTCGCGATGCGCGCTGCCTTTCTGCGCGACCGCGGCGAAGCCGGCGCCGATCTCGACGCCCTTGACCGCGTTGATCGACATCAGCGCCGCGGCCAGCTCCGCATCGAGCTTGCCGTACACCGGCTCGCCCCAGCCGGGCGGCACGCCGTCGGCGACCACGGTCACGCGCGCGCCGACCGAGTCGCCGGCCTTGCGCAGCGCGTCCATGTAGGTCTCCAGTTGCGGCACCATCGCCGCGTCCGGCCAGAAGAATGGGTTGCGCTCGACTGCGTCCCAATCGAACGCGCGCGGCAGCAGTTCACCAATCTGCGCGAGGTGGCCGCGCACGCGCACGCCATGACGCTCGGCCAGCCATTTCTTCGCGATCGCCGCCGCGGCCACGCGCATCGTCGTCTCGCGCGCGGAGCTGCGCCCGCCGCCGCGCGGATCGCGGATGCCGTACTTGTGCCAGTAGGTGTAGTCGGCGTGGCCGGGGCGGAAGGTGTCGGCCAGCGCCGCGTAGTCCTTCGGGCGCGCGTCGACGTTGCGGACCAGCAGCGCGATCGGCGTGCCGGTGGTGCGCCCCGCGTACACGCCGGAGAGGATCTCGATCGCGTCGGCCTCGTGGCGCTGCGAGGTGTAGCGCGAGCGGCCGGTGGCGCGACGCGCGAGATCGGCGGCGAAGTCGTCCGCCGCCAGCGCCAGGCCCGGCGGGCAGCCGTCGACCACGCAGCCGATCGCCGGCCCGTGGCTTTCGCCGAAGGTGGTGACGGTGAACAGCTTGCCGAAGGAGTTGCTGGACATGGATGTCTGCACGGCCGGGTAGCGCCGCAGCTTAACGCGACGGCCGGCCGGCCGGGTCAGCCGGCCGCATGCGCACGCCGCCACTCCCGCGCCAACAGGGCGAAAACCGCGTCGTCGACCCAGGCGCCGTGCAGCCACAGGCTTTCGCGGAAATGCGCTTCCTGGCGCATGCCCAGCGCGTGCAGCAGGGCGATGCAGGCGCGATTGCGCGGATCGACCGAGGCATGGACGCGGTGCCAGCCGAGCGTGCCGAAACCGTGCCCGAACAGCGCCGACAGCGCCTCGCCGGCATAACCGCGGCCCTGGCAGGCGGGGGCGACGCTGATGCCGAACTCGACCGAGCCTTCGGCGGAATCCGGCAGGCACACGCCCAGGTCGCCGATCAGCCGGCCGTCTTCGCGCAGGCGGATCGCGCGCTGGCACCAGCGGCCCGGCACCGCCGGCGACGCACCGTCCTGGGCACGGATGAACGCGCGCGCCTCGGCGACGTCGGCCGGCCGCCAGCCCTGGTAGCGCGCCACGTCCGCCTCGGCGCGGTAGCCGAACAGCGCCTCGGCGTCGTCCGCGCGCAGCGCGTCGATCAGCAGCCGCGGCGTGTGCAGTTCCAACCGGCGCCTGCCGCTCAGGCCGGGCGGCGGGCCGCCGCCGCCGCGCGGATCGCGCCCGCGTGCTCGACCAGGTCGCGGCGTTCCAGCGCGAACACGCCCATCGGCCCGACCTTGAACTCGATCCACACGAACGGCACCTGCGGCAGCAGCTCGACCAGGGCGCGCTCGCTCTCGCCCACCTCGACGATCAGCAGGCCGTCCTCGGTGAGATGCTCGGCCGCTTCGTCGAGGATGCGCAGCGCGATGTCCAGCCCGTCGTCGCCCGCGGTCAAGCCTAGCCGCGGCTCGTGGCCGTACTCGGGCGGCATCGCGGCGTATTCCTGCTCGGTGACGTACGGCGGGTTGGACACGATCAGGTCGTAGCGCTCGCCGGGAATGCCGGCGAACAGGTCGGAGCGCAGCGCGCGCACGCGCTCGCCGACGTGCTGGAAGGCGATGTTCTCGCGCGCCAGCGCCAGCGCCTCCTCGCTGAGGTCGACCAGGTCGACGCGCCAGTCGGGATTGCGCTCGGCCATGGCGATGCCGATGCAGCCGGAACCGGTGCACAGGTCCAGCGCGCGCTCGACGTGGCGGTCGTCCAGCCAGGGCGAGAAGTCGCTCTCGATCAGCTCGGCGATCGGCGAACGCGGCACCAGCGCGCGCGGATCGCTCTTGAACTTCAGCCCCGCGAACCAGGCCTCGCCGACCAGGTAGGCGACCGGCGTACGCTCGGCGATGCGGCGCTCGACCAGCGCCAGCACGCGCGCGCGCTCGTCCGCGGTCAGCCGGCCCTGGCCGTAGGCGGGCGGCAGGTCCGGCGGCAGGTGCAGGCTCGCCAGCACCAGGTGCGCCGCCTCGTCGATGGCGTTGTCGTGGCTGTGGCCGAAGGTCAGGCCGGCGGCGGCGAAGCGGCTGGCGGCGTAGCGGATGAAATCGACGATGCTGGCGAGTTCGGCGGTCACGGCTCGGCGCGCTGCGGCGAAGGGCCGCTCAGTATAACGGCGGGCACCGCTTATAATCGCCGGATGAACGCTCTCCATTCGCGCGGCCGCGCATCGCTCACCACCGTCATCGTCGTCGCCGCCTTCGCCGCCGCCTTCGGCCTGTGGCTGGGCGCGCGCCATTTCGCCGCGCCGACGCCGCCGGCGCTGACCGCGGCGGTGCTGTATCCCGCCCCGCGCGCGATCCCCGACTTCAGCCTCGCCCGCGCCGACGGCGGCACGCTCACCGCGGCCGACTGGAAGGGCCGCTACACCGTGGTGTTCTTCGGCTACACCAGTTGCCCCGACGTCTGTCCGACCACCCTGCAGGTGCTCAAGCAGGCGCGCGAGGAACTCAAGCGCAAGGGCCTCGCCGACAAGGTACGCATCGACTTCATCTCGGTGGACCCGCAGCGCGATACGCCGCAGCGGCTCGGCGACTACGTGCACTACTTCAGCCCCGACTTCGTCGCCGCCACCGGCAGCGACGCGGAGTTGACCAGGCTCTCGCGCGCACTGGGCCTGGTGTACGCACGCGAGCCGGACGGCCACGGCGGCTACACCGTGGACCACAGCGCCTCGGCGGTGATCATCGACCCGCAGGGCCGCGAGCTCGGCCTGTTCCGCCCACCGCTGGTGGCGGAAAGCATCGCCGGCGATCTCGAACGCCTGCTCGGCTGGAACGGCTGAGATGTCGGCCAGGCTGTGGTTGCAGTACGCGCTGCCGCATCGCGCGCTGTCCCGGCTCGTGCGCTGGGCGACGCGCTGGACGTGGCGACCGTGGAAGGACTTCCTGATCGGCGCCGTGGTGCGGCGCTTCGACGTCGCTATGGCCGAGGCCGCGGAGCCCTCGCCGCGCGCGTACCCGCACTTCAACGCCTTCTTCACCCGCGCGCTGAAACCGGGCGCGCGCCGCGCCGAGCCCGACCCGGCGGCCCTGCTCTGCCCCGCCGACGGCCGCATCAGCCAGGCCGGCCGCATCGAGGCCGGCCGCATCTTCCAGGCCAAGGGCCGGAGCTTCACCGCGACCGAACTGCTCGCCGACGCCGAGGCCGCCGCGCCCTTCCGTGACGGCCATTTCGTCACCGTGTACCTGTCGCCGCGCGACTACCACCGCGTGCACATGCCGCTGGCCGGCGAACTGCTGGAAACCGTGCACGTGCCCGGCCGCCTGTTCAGCGTGGCGCCGTTCGCGGTCGAAGGCGTGCCGCGGCTGTTCGCGCGCAACGAGCGCCTGGTCTGCCACTTCCGCGGCGAGCGCGGGCCGTTCGCGGTGGTGATGGTCGGCGCGCTGCTGGTCTCGGGCGTGGCCACCGTGTGGGGCGGCGCGGAGATCCCGCCCTACGCCTCGCGCATCGTGCGCAAGGACTGGCGCGGCAAGGGCGTGCGCCTCGAGCGCTTCGCCGAGATGGCGCGCTTCGAGATGGGCTCGACGGTGATCGTGCTGCTGCCCGCCGACGGCGGCACGCTGGCCCCTGGCCTCGCGCCGGAACGGCCGGTGCGCGTCGGCGAGCGTCTGGGCACGCTCTGACCGCCAGGCGGTGCCCCCCTTCCCGCTACGGCGGGTTTGCCCCAGAATGTGACGCGCTTCGTCAATTTGTGACGCGGCGCGCGCAGAAACGGGGGTTCCTGCCGGTATGCTCAAGTCGCCGTCCGGTGAGGGGCGGACTCCAATGTCCGTATCGGTCGTCCGAGGAAGGGTCATGCGCTTTCTTACACGCATCATCGCCATGAGCCGCGCCGTGCGGCTGGGCCGCCAGTTCCGCGACATCGAGCGCGGCATCGGCGAGTTGTCCGTGCCGGCGCGCAAGCAGCTCGCGCTGCTGGCCATGAAGGAATTCGCCTGCGCGGCGAAGAGCGAATTCCCGCACCTGTACGGCACGCCGCCGGACCAGCGCTACCTGCCGTGGGGCGCCGGCACCGACATCGGCTTCGAGCGCGCGCGCTCGGAGAACCTGCAGGTGCGCCTGCGCGGAGCGGCGATGTGGCTGGCGGTGGCTTACCACGAAACCAAGGACACGCCCTACGCCGACCTGCAGGCGCTGCACCGCCAGCTGCTGCGCGTGCTGCGTACGCTGAAGGAAAGCGCGGCCGGCAGCAGCGATGCCGCGATGGCCGAATGGGCCGCGCGCGAAGCGGCCGCCTGACCGCCCGCAGCCGTCGCCGCACCCCGACGAAACGCCCGCGGCCGGTCCCGGGCGTTTCGCGTTTCGACGGCCGGCGCAGTTGCGCGTGCGACGCGGCGTGCGCGCAGCGCACGCCACGGCGGCTACCCGAAACGCCCCCGATCGTCCCGGGGTTCGGCGCGCGCGGCTCAGTCGCGCGCGCATGACGGCAGCCGCAGCGACTGCCCCGGCCGCAGCGAATACAGCGGCGCGCGCAGGCGGTTCAGCTCCGCCACCGCGTGCAGGTTCGAGCAGCCGAGCTTGCGCACGATCGAACTGAGCGTGTCACCGCGGCGCACGACATACGTGCGCGGGCGCTCGGCTTCCGGCGGCGGGGCCGGCGCCACCGCGTTGTGCAGATCGGCCGCCAACGTCTGCCAGGGGCCGGCGCCGCAGGACTGCCGATAGGCGGCTTCCAGCACCTTCGGCACCTGCAGGCGCGTGCCGGCCGGCTGCTGCGCCTGCGGGTTCAACTGCGGATTGAGGTTGCGCAGCGTACGGAACCAGCCGTCGCGCATGCCACCGGCCTGACCGAGGCACACCGTCAGTTCGGCCAGCGACGCCGGCTGCGCCAGCTCGATCTGGCCGGGCGCGCCGTCGACCTGCGGGAATTCGAGGTTGTAGCGTTCCGGGTGCAGGAACAGCCAGGCCGCGGCCAGCACCATCGGCACGTACTCGCGGGTTTCCGGCGACAGCGTGAAGTAGATCTTCGGATCCCAGAAGCTGGCGTCGGGATTGGCCGCGGCCAGCCGGCGCATGCGGCCCTCGCCGCCGTTGTAGGCGGCCAGCACCAGTTCGAGGTTGTCGTTCAGCGCCTTCAACTGCTCGTCCAGGTAGGCCGCGTTGGCGCGCGCCGCCTTGGCCGGGTCGAAGCGCTGGTCGAAGCCGTCGACCGTGGACAGGCCGAAGCGCAGGCCGGTGGTGTACATGAACTGCAGCGGCCCGGCCGCGCCCGAGCGCGACATCGCGTGCACCTTGCCGCCGGACTCCTTGGCGAGGATGCCGAACAGCAGCGCCTCCGGCAGGTCCGCCTGGCGGTATTCCGGCCACATCCGGTAACGCAGGTACTGGTAGTTGACCCAGGCGTCCATCAGGTTCGGACGCATCTGCGTCAGCCATTCCTCCAGCGCGGCCTTGACCGGCCCGTTCATCGCGATCAGGTCGGACAGCTTGTGACCGCGCAGCAGGGTCACCGTGCGCTGCGCCTGCGGCACCGCCTGCAGCACCGGCGACTGCTCTCCGGAGGTACTCTCGTCGGCCTGGGCATCCGGCAAGGTCTGCTCGACCGGCTCTCCGGCCAGCTCGCCGCCGTCCTGCAGCCGCAGCAGGCGATCGAAGGTGGAGAAGAAACGCTGCGCATCGCATCCGGCCGTGGTGCCGCACTGCGCGGCGGCACGCAGCAGTTCGTCGAGCGCCTTGTGCATGGTTGCATCGGCGCCGGCGTTGCCGCCGCGCTGCAGGCGCAGCGCGTCCTCGTAGGTGCGGCTGCCCTCGTCGAGCTTGGCGTACAGCGCGTCCACCGCCTTGTCGTCCACCTTGCCGGGCGCGCCGTCGTGTCTGGCCGGGGCCGCCGTGCAACCGGCAAGCGCGGTGACGAGGGCGACGGCGAGTGCGGGAAGAAGGCGGCGGCTTGCGGGCATGCGACGGTTTCCGGACGTGCAAAAAGCGACAAAGTAACCATCGCACCGCGTTCGCTCAAGCGTCCGTGACGCGGCATACAATCCAGCCTGCCTGCAGGGAGGGCGTCCGGTGAGCGAAATCCTGATCGGCAAGAACGACAGCGCCGCGGTCGTGCTGGAAGCGCGCTACGGCAATCGCCACGGCATGATCGCGGGCGCCACCGGCACCGGCAAATCGGTGTCGCTGATGGTGCTGGCCGAAGGCTTCTCGAAGCTCGGCGTGCCGGTGTTCCTGGCCGACGTGAAGGGCGACCTGGCCGGCCTGTCGCAGGCCGCCGGCGCGCCCGGCGACAAGCTGAAGGCGCGCATCGACCGGCTCGGCCTGGCCGGCTGGGCGCCGGCTGCCGATCCGGTGGTGTTCTGGGACATCTACGGCAAGCTCGGCCACCCCGTGCGCACCACCGTCTCGGAGATGGGCCCGACCCTGCTGGCGCGGGTGATGGAACTGAACGAAATCCAGGAGGGCGTGCTGGAGGTCCTGTTCAAGGCGGCCGACGACAACGGCTGGCTGCTGCTCGACCTCGCCGACCTGCGCGCGCTGCTGCAGTTCGCCGCCGAGCACGCGAAGGAAATCTCCGAGCGCTACGGCCTGGTCAGCACGCAGTCGGTGGCGGCGATCCAGCGCGCCGTGCTGAAGCTGGAGCAGGCCGGCGCCGAACAGTTCTTCGGCGAGCCCGCGCTCGACCTCGCCGACTTCATGCGCCAGGACATGTCCGGCCGCGGCGTGATCAACGTGCTCGCCGCCGACCAGTTGATCCTGAAGCCGCGCCTGTACTCGAGCTTCCTGCTGTGGCTGCTGTCCGAACTGTTCGAGCGCCTGCCCGAGGTCGGCGACCTCGAGCAGCCGAAGCTGGTGTTCTTCTTCGACGAGGCGCACCTGCTGTTCGACGACTGCCCGCCGGCGCTGCGCCAGCGCGTCGAGCAGGTGGTGCGCCTGATCCGCTCCAAGGGCGTCGGCGTGTACTTCTGCTCGCAGAACCCCGACGACGTGCCGGACGAGATCCTCGGCCAGCTCGGCAACCGCATCCAGCACGCGCTGCGCGCGTTCACGCCGCGCGACCAGAAGGCGGTCAAGGCCGCGGCGGAGACCTTCGTGCCCAACCCGAAGCTGAAGGTCGCCGAGGTGATCGGCCAGCTCGGCGTCGGCGAGGCGCTGGCCTCGACGCTGCGCGAAGGCGGCGTGCCGTCGCCGGTGGAGCGCGTGCTGGTGGTGCCACCGTGCTGCCGCATCGGCGCGATCACCGACGCGGAACGCGCCACGGTGCGCGCGCGCTCGCCGGTCGGCGGCAAGTACGACACGCCGGTCGAGCGCGAATCCGCCGCCGAGATGCTGGCCAGGCGCGCGCAGGAAGCCGGCAAGGCGGCACCCGTCGGCGGCGATGCCGCCACGCAACAACCCGCCGGCGGCGGCGACTGGAGCGGCGCCGTGCGCGACGCCCTGCTCGGCACCAAGCGCCGCCAGGGCCTGATCGAGGCGATGGGCAAGTCCGCGGTGCGCTCGGTCGGCAGCCAGCTCGGCCGGCAGATCATGCGCGGTGTGCTCGGCTCGATCTTCCGCGGGCGCTGAGCGCCTGGCCAGACGCATGCGCACCGCCCACCGCCAAGGCGACGCGATCGCACCCTTCGGGCGGCACCTGGCGGAAGCGTTGCGCTATCCGCTGCAGCCGGCGGCGCTGACGATCATTGCGGTGCTCGCCGTCGCCCATCTCGCCAATCGCCTGCCGGTGCTCGGCTGGGTGATCGAGGTGGGCGTGTGGGTCGCGATGTTCAAGTACGCCGCCGAATGCCTGCGCAGCACGGCGGACGGCTACGCGGATCCGCCCGAGGCCACGCTGCACGCCGAGGATCGCGTCGCCTGGACGCTGGTCGTCATCCAGATGGCCGCGCTGGTGCTGCTGGCCCACCTCGGCCACGCGCACGCCGGCGCGGCGCTGGCGCTGCGCGTGTGCATCGCGGCGATCCTGCCGGCGATCTGCATGTCGCTGACCATGGACGGCAACGTGCTGCTCGCGCTCAACCCCGCGACCTGGGCGTCGGTCGCGCGGCGGTTCGGCGGCGCATACGTTGCGCTGGTCGCGATCTGGCTGGTGGTAGGGCTGGCGCGGCACGTGCTGCAGCGTGCGATCGGCGGGGCGCTTCCCGTGCTGCTGTCCGACCCGCTCGGCTACGCGCTCGGCAACTATGCGCTGGTGCTCCAATTCCACCTGGCGGGTTATCTGGTCTATGCGCGCCACGCCGAGATCGGCCATCGCCCCGCGGCGTGGCAACTGGACACAGCCGTCGGGCGGTACGCCGACGCCGAGCTGATCGAGCAGGCGCAGGCGCACGTCGCACAGGGCGAGCCGCGCCTTGCCCTCGACCTGCTCGCACGGCGGCTGCGCGAACGCGACGCGCCCGATACGGTCCACGCGGCCTACCGTCGCCTGCTGCGGAAGGCCGGCGACACGGCCGCGCTGCTGGCCCACGGCCGCGCCTGGATCGGCGCCCTGCTCGCGCGCGGCGAACCGCGCCGGGCGTTGAGCATCGCGCAGGAATGCCTCGCCTGCGACCCCGCATTCCTGCCCGGATCGCCCGAGCAGGTGGCGACGCTGGTGAGCAAGGCCGAAACCCTCGACATGCCGCGGCTGGCGGTGCAACTGGCGGATGCCTTCGCGCGACGCAGCCCGACGCATCCGCTGCTGCCGGATACCGAGCTGGTGGCGGCACGGCTGCTGGGCGAGCGGCTCGACCGGCTCGCCGAAGCGCGCGCGCGCATCGCCGCCGCGCTGGCGCGCTTTCCCGGGCACGCCGCGGCGCCCGCCCTGCGCGCCCTCGCTGCACGCCTCGGCGCGCCCTGAAGCGCGGGGACCGAAACGCCGCGCGGCGTGCGGCGCCGCGGCGGCGTTTGACCGGGGCAGGGCCCCGGTGTCGCGTGGCCGGCCCCTCCCCGCCCTCCGTCCGTGCGGCCTGGCCGCAGAGCGACGCCGGCGCTCCCGGTCATGCCCCTGATCCGGCATGTCGGGCCTTCATGTGCCCGCAGGGAGCGCACCATGAAACGTCGCATCCTCGTACTCGCGCTGTTCGCCATCGCCTTTGCCCTGCCGTCCGCGCACGCGCAGACCGCCGCCGCGGGCAAGCAACCGTACGCCTTGGTTTCGCTGTATCGCGTCGCGCCGGGCATACACCTGGAATTTCTCAAATGGATGGCCGCGCGCGAACAGGTGGCGCACGACGCCGGCCTGCCGCCCACGCACTGGTACGCGCACCTGAACGGCGACGCCTGGGACTACCTCGCGGTCGGCCCGTCGACCACGCCGGAACAGGACAGGAAGGTCGACGAGCTCTCGACCAAGCGCGGCCTCACCACCGGCATGAAGGCCTCGCTGGAATTCCGCGGCATGATCGCCTGGCATACCGACACCGCGACGATCGGGCCGGTTTCGGCCGCCGATCTGGTCAAGATGGGGCAATGACGCAAGGGCGCGGCGCCGGCCCGGCGCTTGAGCCGGGCCGGCGCCTCTGGCATAACGCCAGGCCCGCTTGCCTGCACGATACCGATGGGCCGTTGGCGTCCGCCCGCACCGCGCTCCACCGCGATCATCACCCGCGACGGCTTCGAGCGGCTCAAGGCCGAACTCGACCGCCTCTGGCACCAGGTGCGGCCCGAGGTCGTCAAGGCGCTGGCCGCCGCCGCCGCGGAAGGCGACCGCTCGGAGAACGCCGAGTACACCTACCGCAAGAAGCAGCTCGGCGAGATCGACCGCCGCGTGCGCTACCTGTCGAAGCGCATCCCCGCGCTGAAGGTCGCCGAGGGCGTGCCGGCCGACCGCGAGGCGGTGTACTTCGGCGCCTGGATCGAGATCGAGAACCTCGGCAGCGGCGAGAGCCTGCGCTACCGCATCGTCGGGCCCGACGAAACCGATGCGCGCCAGGGCTGGATCAGCGTCGATTCCCCGCTGGCGCGCGCCGCGCTGAAGCGGCGCATCGACGACGAGTTCGAGGCCGAGCTGCCGGGTGGACGCGTGCGCTTCGCGATCGTCGCGGTGGTCTACGGCGAGGGCGCGCCGTAGCGCGCCACGACGAGGCGCGCCGCGTCGCCGTCCAGCACGACCATCGACAGGCGGTCGTATTCGCGTTCGTCCATCGGCGCGGCGACGCAGCGGCACAGGGCGGCGACCGTCTGCGGCACGGTGTTGCTGTGGCCGACCACCAGCACGGTCTCGCCGCGGTGATGCGCGAGGATGTCCGCGCGCAACGCCTGCACATAGGCATCGACGTCGCCGTCCGCGATCGCGCGCACGTCGACAGGCAGGCCGCGCACGGCCGCGGTCGGCGCGGCGGTATCGCGCGTGCGCCGATACGGCGTCGCATAGACATGCGCCACGTGAAGCGATGCCAGCGCGTCCGCCAGCGCCGCGGCGCGCGCCCGGCCGACCGCGGTGAGCGCCGGATCGCGGCTGCCGTCGGCGACCTTTTCGGCGTGGCGCACCACGACGACCACCGTCGCCGTCCCGGCCGCCTGCGCCACCGGTATCGCCGACGCCGCCAGCAGCGCCAGCGCGGCGGCGATACGGCGAATCCCTCGCACGAACCTTCGCATGTCGTCAGCTCCCGATGTGCCCGCGATCAGCCGCGCAGCCGCGCCGTCAGGTCGTGCGCGTCGGCATACTCGACCACGACCTCGGCGAACTGGCCGGGCTTCAGCTTGCGGCCATCGACGATGCGCACGACGCCGTCGATCTCCGGCGCGTCGGCGCTGGAGCGGGCGATCGCGCCGTCGGCGCCGGCTTCATCGACCAGCACGGTGAGCGTGCGGCCGATCTTGCGCTGGAGCTTCGCCGCGCTCACCTCCGCCTGCACTTCCATGAAGCGCTCGAGGCGGTCTTCCTTCAGCTCCTCCGGCACCGGGTCGGGCAGCGCGTTGGCCTTGGCGCCCTCGACCGGCGAGTAGGCGAAGGCGCCGACGCGGTCCAGCTCGGCCTCGCGCAGGAAGTCCAGCAGCTCCTCGAACTCGGCATCGGTCTCGCCCGGGAAGCCGACGATGAAGGTGCTGCGGAGGGTCAGGTCCGGCACCACCGCGCGCCAGGCGCGGATGCGCTCCAGCGTCTTCTCGATGTTGCCCGGCCGCTTCATCAGCTTGAGGATGCGCGGACTGGCGTGCTGGAACGGGATGTCGAGATAGGGAAGGATTTTCCCCCCGGCCATCAGCGGCACCACCTCGTCCACGTGCGGATACGGGTAGACGTAATGCAGGCGCACCCACGCGCCGAGTTCCGCCAGGCCTTCGCACAGCTCGGTCATGCGCGTGCGGTAGGCCTTGCCGCGCCACTCGCGCGCGGCGTACTTGAGGTCCACGCCGTAGGCGCTGGTGTCCTGGCTGATCACCAGCAGCTCCTTGACCCCGCCCTTGACCAGGTTCTCCGCCTCGACCAGCACCTCGTCCACCGGCCGGCTGACCAGGTCGCCGCGCATCGACGGGATGATGCAGAAGCTGCAGCGATGATTGCAGCCTTCGGAAATCTTCAGGTAGGCGTAGTGCTTCGGCGTCAGCTTGACGCCGGTCGGCGGCACCAGGTCGACGAACGGGTCGTGCGCCGGCGGCAGCGCCTCGTGCACCGCGCCCATCACGCTGGCGTAGTCCTGCGGGCCGGTGATCGCCAGCACGTCCGGGTAGGCCTCGCGGATCAGTTCGGCGCGCTTGCCGAGGCAGCCGGTGACGATCACCTTGCCGTTCTCGTGCAGCGCCTCGCCGATCGCGTCCAGCGATTCCTGCACGGCGGCGTCGATGAAGCCGCAGGTGTTGACCACCACCGCGTCCGCGGTGTCGTAGCGCGGCACGATCTCGTAGCCCTCGACCTTGAGCTGGGTGAGGATGCGCTCGGAATCCACCAGCGCCTTGGGGCAGCCGAGGCTGACGAAACCGATCTTGGGGGGCTGGCTGGACATGCGCCGCGACCGCGTGAAAGGGCGCGGATTATAGCGTCTGCGCCCAGGCCCCGCGCGCACGCGCGCGGGCGCGGGAACGGCTAGGATAGGCACCGGCTACGGGCCGGAGGTGATCGTGTCGGACCGGAGGATGGCGACGGCAACCGGCCGCCTGCACCATGCGCTCTGCCGCATCGTGCCGGGCCTGCTCGCGAGCCTGGCCCTGCTGCCGTGCGCGGCGGGCGCGGCCACGCCGCCCGCCGCCGACGCCATCGGCCGCGCCAGCCTCACCCTGCACGCGTGGGCTCCCCACATCGCCGCGGCCGCCACGACGCTGCAGCGCATGCTCGATGGCTCCGCCCCGCCGGGTTCGCGGCTCGCCCTGCTGCAACTGGTCGCCTGGCTGGAAATCGCCTGCGGCGCGCCCGACGATGCCGCCGTCGCCTGGTCGCGCGTGCAGGCCGAAGCCGAGCGCCGCGGCGACGACCGCCGCGCGCACGCCGCGCGCCAGCAGCAGGCCGAGTTCGCGATGATCCTCGGCCGCTATCCGCAGGTGGAAGCGCAGGTGCGGCACCTGCTGGACTACGCGCAGGCGACCGCCGACGGCGGATTCCGCGCCAGCGCGACCGACTACGCCGCGGTGCTGGCGCGGCGGCGCGGCGACCTTCAGCGCGCGGCGCAACTGCAGCAGCAGGCCCTGGCGCTGCGGCGCGAGCGCGCCGACCCCGCGGCGATCGAGCGCTCGCTGACCAACCTCGGCATGGTCCGCCGCGACCAGGGCGACTTCGCCGGCGCGCTCGCCCTGTACCTCGAAGCGATGCACCTCGGCGAGACCCGCGACGACGGGGTCGACGCCGGCACCTACCGCAGCATCGCCCTGCTCTACCGCGAGGTCGACGACCGCGAGCAGGCCGACGCGTTCTTCCGTCGCGCGCTGGACGCCGAGCGCGCGCGCCCCGATCCGATCTCGCTCGCCTCCACCCTCGGCAGCTACGCCGTCCTGCTCAACGACCGCGGCGAGGCCGAGCGTGCGCTGACGATGGCGCGCCAGGCGCTGGCCCTCGACACCATGCTCGGCAACCGCCCGCACGTCGGCCTCGAGCGCGTGCAGATCGCGCGCGCGCTGATCGGCCTCGGCCGCGTCGACGAGGCGCAGGCCGAAGTGCGCGAGGCGCTCGCGCTCGGCGACGCGCTGCGGCAGCACGAAATCCTCGGCAGCGCCCTGCTGCTGCAGGGCACGCTCGACCACCGTGCCGGCCGGCTGGACGCGGCCGCCGCCGAACTCGACCGCGCGATCGGGCTGCTCGATGCCGCGCGCCTGATGCCGCCGCTGATCGAGGCCTGCCGGCTGCGCAGCGCGCTCGCCGAGGCGCGCGGCGACTACCGGCTCGCGCTGGTCTTCGAGCGCCGCTACGACGAGCTGCGCCAGGATCTGCTCGGCGTGCGCTCGGGCCAGCGCCTGGCCACGCTGCGCGCGCGCTACGAGAGCGACGCCGCCGCGCAGCGCATCCGCGTGCTCACGCTGGACAACGAGGTCAAGGCGCTGAAGTTGCGCGAGCAGGCGCTGGTGCGCAACCTCAGCCTGCTCGGCGCGCTGCTGCTGGCGCTGCTGGCGCTGGCCCTGGCCGGCCGCTATCGCGCCACCCGCCGGCTGCACCGCGACCTGGCGCTGAAGCACGCCGAGGTGGAGCGGCAGCGCGGCACGCTGAGCGCCGCCAACGCGCAGCTCAGCGCGCAGGCCACCGAGCTCTACCAGGCCGCGATCAGCGACGCGCTGACCGGCGTCTACAACCGCGGCCACGTGCTGCGCCAGGCCGAACTGCAGATCGCGCGGCGCATCCGCGACGGCGGCGAATTCAGCGTGCTGATGATCGACTTCGACCACTTCAAGCGCATCAACGACGAGCACGGCCACCTGTTCGGCGACACCGTGCTGACCGCCGGCACGCAGGCGGTGCGGCAGTGGCTGGAGCCCGGCGACCTGCTCGGCCGGCTCGGCGGCGAGGAATTCCTGGTGGTGCTGGACGGCCGCGACGAAGCCGCCGCGCTCGCCCTGGCCGAGCGCCTGCGCGGGCACGTCGCCGCGGCGCTGGCGCGGTTCGCGCCTTCCGGCACGGCCTACACGATCAGCATCGGCGTGGCCAGCCTGCGCACCTGCGACGCGCCCAACCTGCGCGGCCTGCTCGGCGCCGCCGACGCGGCCGTGTACAGCGCCAAGACCGCCGGCCGCAACCGCGTCGCCGCGGCGCGCTACGCGCGCAATTGACATCGTCGCGCGGCGGCCTACGCTGGCGCTTTCCCCGCGCCAGGAGCGCGCCGTGACCCAGACCATCCATCTCAACACCACCCGCATGCAGTGCATCACCGCCTATCTGGCCAAGCCGGAGGGTGTCCCCAAGGGCGGCATCGTGGTGGCGCAGGAGATCTTCGGCGTCAACGCGCACATCCGCCACGTCGCCGACACCTTCGCCGCGCACGGCTATACGGCGATCGCGCCGGCCTTCTTCGACCATCTCGAATCGGGCGCCGAACTCGGCTACGACGAAGCGGGCATCGCCCGCGGCAGGCAACTGGTCGAGGAGCTCGAGTTCGAGCGCCCGGTCGAGGACGTCGCCAGCGCCGCCGAGGCGATCGCCTCCAGCGGCCGCATCGGCGTGGTCGGCTACTGCTGGGGCGGCAGCGTCGCCCTGCTCGCCGCGCAGCGCCTCGGCATGCCGGCGGTCAGCTACTACGGTGCGCGCAACGTGCGCTTCCTCGACCAGCCGCTGCGCGCGCCGGCGATGTTCCACTTCGGCGAGCGCGACGGCTCGATCCCGGCCGCGGCGATCGAGCAGCACCGCAAGGCGTATCCGCAGGCCGAGGTGTACACCTACCCCGCCGGCCACGCCTTCAACCGCGAGGTCGATGCGCACGTCTACGACCGCGCCAGCGCGGAGCTGGCGCTCACGCGCACGCTCGCCTTCTTCGACCGGCACCTGGCCCGCGCATGAACGAAGGCTTCGCGCTCGACCCGCGCCTCGCCGCGGACACCGCGTCGGTCGCCGAGCTGCCGCTGTCGCGGCTGCTGCTGATGGACGACGCGCGCTTTCCGTGGTTGATCCTGGTGCCGCGCCGGCCCGGCCTGGTCGAGCTGGCCGACCTCGACCGCGCCGCGCAGCACGCGCTGCTCGACGAGGTGCAGCGCGCCGGCGCGGCGCTGCGCGCGGCAGCGCCATGCGACAAGCTCAACGTCGGCGCGCTCGGCAACGTCGTGCGCCAGCTGCACGTGCACGTGGTGGCGCGCCGCGCCGGCGACGCCGCCTGGCCCGGCCCGGTGTGGGGTGCCGGTCGCGCCGAACGCTATGCGGCCGACGCGCGCGAGGCGCTGCTCGCGCGCCTGCGCGCGCTGCTCGGCTGAGGCGCGCCGTGGCCGCATCGCCCGCATTCGCGCTGGAGGCGATGGGCGAAAGCGGGCTGCTGCTGCGCTTCGGCGAGCGCATCGACGCCGCGCTGAACGCCCGCGTGCACGCCGCGGCGCGCGTGCTGCGCGACGCTGCCCTGCCCGGCCTCGAGGACCTGGTGCCGACCTACGCCAGCCTGCTGCTGCGCTTCGACGCGGCGGCCGCCGCCGACGCCGCGCGCATGCGCGAGGTCGAGCGGCGCGTGCGCGCCGCGCTCGCCGCGGCCGGCGCCGCCGCGCAACCCATCGCAGGCGACGCGCCAGCGCGCGTGGTCGAGATCCCGGTCTGCTACGGCGGCGACTGCGGCCCCGACCTCGAAGCCGTCGCGGCGCACGCCGGGATCGACGCGAGCACGCTGATCGCGCGCCACGCCGCCGGCGACTACCGCGTCGCCATGCTCGGCTTCGCCCCGGGTTTCCCCTACCTGCTCGGTCTCGATCCGGCGCTGCACGCGCCGCGCCTGGCGACGCCGCGCACGCGCGTGCCGGCCGGATCGGTGGCGATCGGCGGCGCGCAGGCCGGCATCTATCCGCGCGAGCTGCCGGGCGGCTGGCGCATCGTCGGGCGCACGCCGCTGGTGCTGTTCGACGCAGCGCGCGAGCCGCCGTGCCTGCTCGCGCCCGGCGACCGCGTGCGCTTCCGCGCGATCGACGCCGCCGAGTTCGCGCGGCTCGCCGGAGCGGCGCCGTGAGCATCGAGGTGCTCAAGCCCGGCCTGCTGACCACGCCGCAGGACCGCGGCCGCCCCGGCTACGCGCAGCTCGGCATCGGCCGTGCCGGCGCGATGGACGCGCCGGCGCTGCGCCTCGCCAACGCGCTGGCCGGCAATCCGGCGGATGCCTGCGCGCTGGAAATCACCCTGCTCGGCCCGACCCTGCGTTTCCGCGCCGACGCCGTGATCGCGCTGACCGGCGCGCCGATCGACGCGCGCATCGACGGCGCGCGCGCGCCGCTGTGGGCGCCGGTCCGCGTGCGCGCCGGCGCGGTGCTGGCGCTCGGCGGCATGCGCCACGGCTGCCGCAGCTACCTTGCCGTGCGCGGCGGCATCGCGCTGGCGCCGGTGCTGGGCAGTCGCGGCGTCGACGTCAACGCCGCGCTGGGCCCGCTCGACGGACGCGCGCTGCGCGCGGGCGACGTGCTGCCGGTCGGCACGAATGCGGACGACCCGCACCCCGCGTCGTCGCGACGCGACGACGCGCCCTCGCCGCCGCAAGCGATCTCGCCCGACTGGAGCCTCGACTTCAGGCCGTGGTTCGACGGCGAGGCGCAGCGCCCGCTGCGCGTGCTGCCGGCCACGCACACGTGCAACCTCGACGCCGCCTCGCGCGCCGCGCTGTTCGAGGGCACGTTCCGTGTCGCCGTCGACTCCAACCGCGTCGGCTACCGTCTCGACGGCCCGCGGCTCGCGCTGACCGCGCCGCTGGAACTCGTTTCGGAAGCGAGCGTCGCCGGCACCGTGCAACTGCCGCCGTCGGGCCAGGCCATCGTGCTGATGGCCGAGCATCCGGTCAGCGGCGGCTATCCGCGCATCGGCCACGTCGCCGCGGTGGATCTGCCGCGCCTCGCGCAGCGCCGGCCAGGCGATGCGGTACGCTTCGCCGCAACGACACTGGAGGAAGCGCGCCGCCGCCTTGCCGAACGCGAGCACCGCCTGCAGCGGCTCGAGGCCGCCATCGCGACGCGGCTGGCGAACGAGGTACATGGTGGTGCGCGATAAAGAGCACCTGACGCCGATTGGAACGAGCATGCGGACCCTCGACCTCAACTGCGACATGGGCGAATCCTACGGCGCCTGGCACATGGGCCAGGACGAGGCCGTGCTCGCGCACGTCAGCTCCGCCAACATCGCCTGCGGCTTCCACGCCGGCGATCCCGACACGATGCGCCGCACCGTCGCAGCGGCCGCGCGCCGCGGCGTCGCCATCGGCGCGCACCCGTCGCTGCCGGACCTGCAGGGTTTCGGCCGGCGCGCGATGGCGATCGCGCCCGACGAGGCGTACGCGCTGACGCTCTACCAGACCGGCGCGCTGGCCGCGTTCGCGCGCGCCGCCGGCGCGCGCCTGCACCACGTCAAGCCGCACGGCGCGCTGTACAACATGGCGGCGAAGGATCGCGCGCTGGCCGACGCGATCGCCGCCGCGGTGCGCGACTTCGACGCCGGCCTGGTGCTGGTCGGCCTGGCCGGCAGCGCGCTGCTCGAGGCCGGACGCGCGGCCGGCCTCGCCGTCGCCCGCGAGGCGTTCGCCGACCGTCGCTATCGCGCCGACGGTTCGCTGACGCCGCGCTCCGAGGCCGGTGCGGTGATCGACGATGTCGATGCCGCCGTGGCGCAGGCGCTGTCCATCGCCACCCGCGGCGAGGCCCTCGCCGGCGACGGCGCACGCGTCGCCATCGAGGCCGACACGCTGTGCGTGCACGGCGATCGCGCCGACGCGGCGACCTTCGCGCGCCGGCTGCGCGAGGCGCTGGAGAGCGCCGGCGTGCGCATCGCCGCTTTGGGGCGCGGCGCATGAACTACTGGCCGCTGCTCGGCGTCGCCGTGGTCGTCGCCGGCTTCGCGCTGCGCCGCAATCCGGTGCTGGTGGTGGTCGCGGCCGGACTGGTCAGCGGCTTCGCCGCCGGCAAATCGGTCGGCGACATCCTCGCCCTGCTGGGCACCAGCTTCGTCTCCAATCGCGCGCTGCTGCTGTTCGCGTTGACCCTGCCGGTGATCGGCGTGCTGGAGCGCGCCGGGCTGCGCGAGCACGCGCGCGCGTGGATCGAGAGCCTGCGCGGGCTCACCCTCGCCAGGCTGCTGATCGCCTACCTCGGATTGCGGCAGGTGCTGAGCATGCTCGGCCTGACCAACGTCGCCGGCCATGCGCAGACGGTGCGCCCGCTGCTGGCGCCGATGAGCGAGGCCGCGGCGGAGAAACGCCACGGCGCGCTCGACCACGCCGAGCGCCAGCGCGTGCGCGCGCTGGCCGCGGCCACCGACAACGTCGGCCTGTTCTTCGGCGAGGACGTGTTCGTCGCGCTCGGCGGCGTGCTTCTGATCCAGGGCTTCTACGCGCAGCACGGCATCGAGCTGACCCCGCTGCACATCGCGCTGTGGGCGCTGCCGACCGCGATCGCGGCGTTCCTGATCCACGGCGTGCGCATCGTCGCATTCCAGCGCCGCATGCAGCGCGCCGTGCGAGCGCCCGCGGAGGCCGCCGATGCTGCGGATTGAGCACGCCTACTGGCTGCTGGCGCTGTTCCTTACCGCCGCCGCGGTGCTGAACCTGCGCGAGCGCCGCGCGTGGGCGGCGGCGTTCTGGGCGGTGCTGGCGGCGCTGTTCGCCGGCGGCGACGCGGTGCTGGCGGCGGCGCACGCCGGCGACGAGCGCCCCGCGCAGCTCGCCGGCCTCGGCGTGATCGCACTCGCGCTGCTGGCGCCGCGCATGCGCCGCGGCCACCTGCCCGAGCGCGATGCGGCGGCACGCAGCGCCAGCGCCGCGCGGCTCGGCCACCGCCTGTTCGGGCCGGCGCTACTGATTCCACTGATCACCGCCGCGGTCGCGCTCGCCGGTGAACGGATCGCCTTCGGCGGCACGCGTCTGTTCGCCACGGCGCAGATGACGCTGACCGGCCTCGCGCTCTCCTGCGCGATCGCGCTGCTCGCCGCGCTGGCGGCGACGCGCGCGCCGCCGCGCGCCGCGCTCGGCGAGGGCCGGCGCCTGCTCGACACGATGGGCTGGGCGGCGCTGCTGCCGCTGGTGCTGGCCGCGCTGGGCGGCGTGTTCGCCGCCACCGGCGTCGGCGACGCCATCGCCGCGCTCACCTCGGCGGCGATCCCGGTCGACAGCCGCCTCGCCTGCGTGCTCGCCTACGGCCTCGGCATGGTGCTGTTCACCGTGATCATGGGCAACGCCTTCGCCGCGTTTCCGGTGCTGACCGCCGGCATCGGCCTGCCGCTGCTGATCCTCAGGCACGGCGCCGATCCCGCGGTGCTGGGCGCGCTCGGCATGCTGACCGGCTACTGCGGTACGCTGCTGACGCCGATGGCGGCCAACTTCAACATCGTCCCCGCGGCGCTGCTGGAGCTGGACGACCAGAACGGCGTGATCCGCATGCAGGTACCGACCGCGCTGGCGCTGCTGGCGGTCAACCTGGTGCTGATGTACGTGCTGGTGTTCCGATGAATCGAACGACGCCCTGCGTGCTGCTGACCGGCTTCGACGCGTTCGGCGGCGAACCGGTCAATCCGTCATGGGAGGCGGTCGGCGCGCTGCACGGCGCGCGCATCGCCGGCCATCGCGTGGTCGCGGCGCAACTGCCGACCGCGTTCGGCCTTTCGCTGGCCGCGCTGCGCCGCGCGCTCACCGCGCACCGGCCGGCGCTGGTGCTGGCGGTCGGCCAGGCCGGCGGGCGCGCGCGCATCTCGCTGGAGCGCGTCGCCATCAACGTCGACGACGCGCGCATCGCCGACAACGCCGGCGCGCAGCCGGTGGACGTACCGGTGGTCGCGGACGGCCCGGCCGCCTACTTCGCCACGCTGCCGATCAAGGCCATGCTGGCCGCGCTGCAGCGCGCGGGCATTCCCGCGGAAATCTCGCAGAGCGCCGGCACCTACGTCTGCAACCACGTGTTCTACGGACTGATGCACGCGACCGCGAAACGCCGCGGCGTGCGCGCCGGCTTCGTGCACATTCCCTACCTGCCCGAGCAGGCGGCGCGCCACGCCGGCGCGCCCAGCATGGCGCGCGACGACGTGGTGCGGGCGCTGCGCCTGCTGCTGCGCACGGCGCTGGCCACGCGCGGGGACGCGCGCATCGCCGCCGGCGCCATCGACTGAGAAGCGGGAGACGGAAGCGTCGGGAGACCCCGGGCGCCTTCGCGCGCGCCCGGCGGCCTCAACTCACTTCTGCGCCTTGTCGTCCGGGGTCTCCACGGCCTTGAGCAGGGTCAGCTTGCCCTTGTGCTCGATGTAGCCGGTGAAGTGGAAGGTGACCTGCAGGCTGGCGAAGGCGTTGATGTGCGCGTCCTTCACCTTGGCGTCGTCGCCGTCCTTCAGCAGCACGCTCTTCGGCAGCTGCTTCTGGTCCTCCAGGTAGCGGAAGTGGCCGATCAGGTCGTCGATATTGAGGATCGCGCCGCCGAGGTTGAACTGGTTGTCCTTGGCGGCCGCGATGACCATGTCGTACTTCGCGGGCACGGCCACGGTTTCCTTGCCGCCACGGCGGATCGGGCCGCAGGCGGCGAGCGCCAGCAGCAGGCCGCAGGCGGCGGCAGCGGCGAACAGGCGGGCGAATCGGTTCAGGGAATTCATCGCGAAGGCTCCTGCATCTGGATTCATCGTGCCGCGGCAGCGGGCGGCGGGCCCGGTTGCGTAGGCCGGAAGTGTACATGCGCGCCCGGCGGTCGGGCGCGCGGCGCGCGCCTCACGTGCGCGGCAGGGTCACGCCGCGCTGGCCCATGTACTTGCCGCCGCGGTCCTTGTAGCTGGTCTCGCACTCCTCGTCGGATTCGAGGAACAGCATCTGCGCCACGCCCTCGTTGGCGTAGATCTTCGCCGGCAGCGGCGTGGTGTTGGAGAACTCCAGCGTCACGTGGCCCTCCCACTCGGGTTCCAGCGGGGTCACGTTGACGATGATGCCGCAGCGCGCGTAGGTGCTCTTGCCGAGGCAGATCGTCAGCACCTTGCGCGGGATGCGGAAGTACTCGACGGTGCGCGCCAGCGCGAACGAGTTGGGCGGGATGATGCACACGTCCGCCTTGATGTCGACGAAGCTGCGGCTGTCGAACGCCTTGGGGTCGACGATCGTGGAATTGATGTTGGTGAATACCTTGAACTCGTCGGCGCAGCGCACGTCGTAGCCGTAGCTGGAAGTGCCGTACGAGATCAGCTTGTCGCCGCCGTTGTGCCGGACCTGGCCGTGCTCGAACGGCTCGATCATGCCGTGCTGCTCCGCCATGCGGCGGATCCACTTGTCGGATTTGATGCTCATGCGCCCTCAGGGACGGCCGCGGCCGCCGGCAGTGGCTTCGTGGGATGCGGCCGGGGTCGGCCGCGGGCGATTGTGGCGCAAACCGCCGCGATTTTGGTAGGGCGGGCCCCGGCCCGCCGTTTTCCGTCGGCCTCTGCTCAGGCCCGCGTCGCACCGACGGCGAAACCGGCCGGCGCGGCGATGGGTCCCGCCCCGGCCTACGTGTTGGCGATGACGATCTTGGGGAACTGGATCGCCTTGTTGCGCGCCTGCAGCGAAAGCTGCGCGGCGGTCTTGCGGGCGATCTCGCGGTAGCGCGCGGCCACGTCGGACTCCGGCATCGCCGCCACCGTCGGCGTGCCGCCATCGGCCTGCTCGCGGATGCGGATGTCCAGCGGCAGCGATCCCAGCAGCGGCACGCCGTACTGCGCGGCCATGCGCTCGCCGCCGCCCTCGCCGAACACGTGCTCCTCGTGGCCGCAGTTCGAGCAGACGTGGGTGGACATGTTCTCGATGATGCCGAGTACCGGCACCGCCACCTTCTCGAACATCTTCAGTGCCTTCTTCGCGTCGAGCAGCGCGATGTCCTGCGGCGTGGTCACGATCACCGCGCCGGACACCGGCACGCGCTGGCACAGGGTGAGGTGGATGTCGCCGGTGCCGGGCGGCAGGTCGATCACCAGGTAGTCGAGGTCCTGCCAGCGCGTGTCGTTCAGCAGTTGCGTCAGCGCCTGGGTGACCATCGGCCCGCGCCAGATCATCGGCGTGTCCTCGCCGACCATGAAGCCGATCGACATCACCTGCAGGCCGTGGTTGCGCATCGGCTCGATGCTCTTGCCGTCCGGCGAGGTCGGCTTGCCCTCGACGCCAAGCATGCGCGGCTGGCTGGGGCCGTAGATGTCGGCGTCCATCACGCCCACCGCAGCGCCCTCGGCGGCCAGCGCCAGCGCCAGGTTGGCGGCCACCGTGGACTTGCCGACGCCGCCCTTGCCGGACGCCACCGCGATGATGTTCTTGATGCCCGGCATCGGCGCCAGCTTGCCCTGCACCTTGTGCGCCTGCACGCGCGAGCCGACCGACACGCTGGCCGCCTCGACCGCCGGATCGGCCTCCAGCGCCGCCTTGACCTGCGCAGCCATGTCGGCATGCACGCTGTGCGCGGGGTAGCCGAGCAGCAGATCCACCGAGACGCGCCCGCCGTCCACGCCGACGGCGCGCACCGCGCCCATCGCCACCAGATCCTGCCCGGTGTGCGGATCGATCACCCCGGCCAGCAGCTCGCGGACCCGCGTTTCGTTCATCTGCGTCATGCGTCGTGCTCCGTTGCAACCTCGCATTATGCCAGCAGCAATGCGGGTTCCGCGCCCTGATCCCGGTCAGGCTTGACGCCCGTCGCCGGCAACGGCAGGCTCGACATGCGCCACCGTACGGGAGGAAAGGTCATGCGCAACCTGCTTCGCGGCGGCCTCGTCGCCGCCTGTCTGTTCGTCGCCAGCTACGCTTTCGCCGCGTCCGACTCGCCGGTCGGCGTGTGGAAGACCATCGACGACGTCACCGGCAAGCCGAAATCGCTGGTCGAGATCACCGAACACAACGGCGTGTTGCAGGGCAAGGTGCTGCAGGTGCTGCAGTCCGACCAGGGCCCGCACCCGATCTGCGACAAGTGCGCGGGCGAGCGCCACAACAAGCCGGTCGAGGGCATGACCATCATCTGGGACATGCAGAACGACGACGGCGTCTGGACCGGCGGCCACATCCTCGATCCGAAGAACGGCAAGACCTACGGCTGCAAGATCACCCTGATCGAGAACGGCGCCAAGCTGAAGGTGCGCGGCTTCATCGGCTTCGCGCTGATCGGCCGCACGCAGGTGTGGGAACGGCAGCAGTAGCGGCGGGACTCGGGACTCGGGACTCGGGACTCGGGACTCGGGACTCGGGACTCGGGACTCGGGACTCGGGAAAAGCGTAAGAAAAAAACGTCATTCCGGCGCAAGCCGGAATGGCGAGGGGGCGCCGGCGCCGGCCCTCTGCCGCGCCGCGGCGTGCGATAATCCGCGATTCGTTGTCGCTCTGGACTTCGCATGAGCCGCCGCACCCTCGTCACCTGCGCCCTGCCCTACGCCAACGGCCACCTGCATCTCGGCCACCTGGTGGGCTACATCCAGGGCGACATCTGGGTGCGCGCGCGGCGCATGATGGGCCACGAGACGCACTTCGTCTGCGCCGACGACGCGCACGGCACGCCGATCATGCTGGCCGCCGAGAAAGCCGGCGTCGCGCCCGAGGATTTCATCCGCGACATCCAGGCCAGCCACGAGCGCGACTTCGCGGCGTTCGGCGTCGACTTCGACTGGTACCACACCACGCACAGCGCCGAGAACCGCGCGCTGGCGACGCTGATCTACACGCGCCTGCGCGATGGCGGCTACATCGCCCGGCGCACCATCCAGCAGATGTACGATCCGGCGCGGCAGATGTTCCTGCCCGACCGCTACATCAAGGGCACCTGCCCGCACTGCGGCTCGCCCGACCAGTACGGCGACAACTGCGAGGTGTGCGGCAAGGCCTACGCGCCGACCGACCTGATCAATCCCTACTCGGTGGTCTCCGGCGCCACGCCCGAACTGCGCGACTCGGAGCACTACTTCTTCGAGCTGCCGAAATTCGAGGCGCTGCTGCGCGACTGGCTGGAGGGACGGCTCACCGGCGGGCGGGCGGTGGCGCACGCCGGCGTGGCCGCCAAGCTGCGCGAGTGGCTGGACGGCGGCCTGCGCGACTGGGACATCTCGCGCGACGCGCCCTACTTCGGCTTCCCCATCCCGGACGCGCCAGGAAAGTTCTTCTACGTCTGGCTGGACGCGCCGATCGGCTACCTCGCCAGCTTCAAGGCGCTGTGCAACAGCGAGAAAGGCCGGCAGCACGGCCTCTCGCCGGCCAGTTTCGACGACTTCCTGCGCGCCGGCAGCGACGCCGAGCTGCACCACTTCATCGGCAAGGACATCATCAACTTCCACGGCCTGTTCTGGCCGGCCATGCTGCACGGCTCCGGCCACCGCGTGCCGACCGCGCTGCACGTCAACGGCTACCTGACCGTCAACGGCACGAAGATGTCGAAGTCGCGCGGCACCTTCATCCAGGCGCGCACCTACCTCGACGCCGGCCTCAATCCGGAGTGCCTGCGCTACTACTTCGCGGCGAAGAGCTCCGGCGGCGTCGAGGACGTCGACCTCAACCTCGAGGACTTCACCGCGCGCGTCAACGCGGACCTGGTGGGCAAGTTCGTCAATATCGCCAGCCGAGCGGCGGGGTTCATCACCAAGCATTTCGACGGAGCACTGAACGAGCCGGTCTTCGACCTCTCGGATGCGGATACCGATATCGAGACGCTGCTGCATCAGTCATCGCTGGAAGAGATCATCGACGGCTACCAACAAGGCGACTTCGCTCGCGTCGTGCGCTTGGCGATGGAAGGGGCAGATCGCGTCAACAAGCAGTGGGATGAAGCAAAGCCCTGGCTGCTGGCCAAAGACGAATCGCAACGCGTCGCGCTGCACAAAGTCTGTTCGGACTGTCTGCGCGCCTTCTACGTTTTGAGCGTCTATCTGGCGCCCGTCATGCCAGCGCTGGCTGCGCGAGCCATGGCGCTATTCGAAGTGAGCGAGCGTTTGAGTTTTGAATTGGCGCTCGCGCTGCCGACGCGTATCCGTCCGTACGAGCACCTGCTCTCCCGCATCGACCCCAGGCAGATCGAAGCGATGGTCGAAGCCTCCAAGGAGTCGCTGCAGAACGCAGCGCCAACCCCCTCACGCCAGCCCTCTCCCGCCAGCGGGAGAGGGAGCAAAGACGACAAGAAGCCGATGAACGACACCGCCAAGCCCGCTGCCCCGTCCGCCGCCGAAACCCCCGCCACGATCGGCATCGACGACTTCGCCAAGCTCGACCTGCGCATCGGCAAGGTGCTGGCCTGCGAGTTCGTGGAAGGCTCGGACAAGCTGCTGCGCTTCGAGCTTGACGCCGGCGAACTGGGCAAGCGCCAGATCTTCTCCGGCATCCGCGCGGCCTATGGCGAACCGGCGAAGCTGGTCGGCCGCCACGTCGTGTTCGTCGCCAACCTGGCGCCGCGCAAGATGCGCTTCGGCGTCTCGGAAGGGATGATCCTGTCCGCCGGCAGCGGCGGCAGCGAGCTGTTCCTGCTCGACGTCGACGGCGGCGCCGCGCCGGGCATGCCGGTGAAATAACCGGGCGCCTTGCTCGGAACCGGCGCGGCCGTTTCGGACCGGCCCCGCCCGCCTCCCAACGTTCGGCACCGCGGACATTTGCCCGCGCGCAAGCTCCGCCGAGCGGTGCCGCGACCCGGTTCGGCTGTGCTGTAATGCCGGAAGGGTGGTTCAAACAGGGGCAACCCATGCGAACAGCAGGGATGTGGCTCGCATGCCTGGCCATGGGCTGGGCGGCGTCGGCGCGTGCGCAGGTCGATGTGGATCGCTACCTGCAGCCGGACACCTACGACCAGATCAGGATTTCGCCCACGGGCGCCTATTACGCCGCCACCGTGGAACTGCCCGATCGCACGGTGCTGTGGATCTCGCGCCGCGCGGACGGCAAGGTCACCGCCAAGGCGACGGCCGGGCCGCATTCGGCCGTCGCCGATTTCAGGTGGGTCGGCGACCAGCGCGTCATCATCGCCTGGGCCAGGAAGGACGGACCGCTCGAAAAACCGGTGGCCACGGGCGAACTGTTCGGGCTCAACGCCGACGGCAGCGGCGCCAGGAAACTGGTCGGCAACCTCGACCCATCCGTGCAGGGCGACTTCGTGGTCCTGCTCAACGACAGCAGCCTGCAGTTCGCCGAGCTGATCGACACGCTGCCGCGCGACGCCGAGCATGTGCTGGTCGCGATCAGCTCCTACAGCATCAATCCGATCACGCGCGTCGCGCGCATGGATGTGAACAGCGGCAGGCTCACGACCGTCGCCAGCGCGCCGCTGAGGCGCGCCCGCTTTGCCGCCGACGCCGAGGGCGTGGTCCGCCTCGCCGAGGGCGAGGTCAAGGGCAACTTCAGCCAGTTGCTGTATCGCGCCGACGACAAGGCGGCGTGGCGCACGCTCAACGACGAGAGAACCAGCGGCCACGCGGAGCGGCCCGTGGGATTTTCCGCCGACGGCCGCACGGCCTTCCTGGAGGTCGAGCAGGCTGCCGGTCCGGATGCCATCGTCGCGTTCGACACCGCGACCGGCCAGCGCACCGAGGTGCTGCGCGACCAGCGGGTCGATCCAGACCACATCCTGTATTCGGGCAGCGACTACGTTCCGGTGGGCGCGGCATTCATGTCGGATCCGCCACGCACCGCGTTCTTCGACGTCAATTCCCGGGACGCGGTCGTGCAACGCAGCCTGGAAGCCGCGTTTCCCGGCCAGAGCGTCACCATCACCTCGCGCACGGCCGACGGCCAGCTTGTGCTGTTCGCGGTATCCAGCGACAGGAATCCGGGCGACTTCTACCTCTACGACCGGAAAACCAAGGCGGCCGTCGGCGTGTTCAGCCGCCGCCTCTGGCTCGACCCGGCGCAAATGGCGGCGACCCGCGGCGTGGAACTGCAGGCGCGCGACGGCGTCGTGCTGCACGGCTACCTCACCCTGCCCAAGGGCGCGGGGACGGGGCTGCCGATGGTGGTGCTTCCGCACGGCGGGCCGTTCGGCATCGCGGACTCGCCCGGGTTCGACGAGGAGGTGCAACTGCTGGCCGACGCCGGCTACGCCGTGCTGCGCGTCAACTTCCGCGGCTCCGGCAACTACGGCCGCGCTTTCGAGAGCCTCGGCGCCAGGCAATGGGGCGCGCGCATGCAGGACGACGTGACCGACGCCACGCGCTGGGCCATCGCGCAGAAGATCGCCGACCCGCAGCGCATCTGCATCTACGGCGCCAGTTACGGCGGCTATGCGGCGATGATGGGGATGGCGCGCGAACCGGACCTGTACAGGTGCGGCGTGGGTTACGTGGGCGTCTACGACCTGCCGATGATGTATCGGGACGACGCCGCCAAGGGCGCCGACCTGGAAACCTGGTTTCGCGACTGGGTGGGCGACCCGGACACCCTGGCTGCGGTTTCACCCACGCAGTTGGCCGCGCGGATCAAGCATCCGGTCCTGCTGGCGGCGGGCGGCCAGGACACGCGCGCGCCGATCGAGCACAGCCGGCGCATGGAGCGGGCGCTGGAGGCGGCCGGCAATGCGCCGGAAACCCTGTACTTCCCCACCGAGGGTCACGGTTTCTACACCGAAGAACATCGCCGCGCGTTCTACGTGAAGCTGCTCGACTTCCTCAGCCGCAACATCGGCGGCGCCAAGGCCAAATAAGGCGGGACGCCCGAGGGGAAAGGGGCCGGCATGGGCCGCCCCGGTTTCCGGACGCCCGAAAGCGCGCAGGGCGCCCCGCGGCTCCCGCTCCCCCAAGCCGTGCCCGGGAGAGCGGGTCGGGGCGGGGAGGCCTGTCGTTACGGCAGCTCGCCGGCGCTGGCGATGATGTTGCCGACCAGGCCGTATTCCTTGGCCTCGGCGGCGGTCATCCAGTGGTCGCGCTCGGTGTCGCGGGAGACGCGCTCCAGCGGCTGGCCGGTCTCGCGGGCGAAGATCTGGTCGAGGCGCTCGCGCATGCGCAGGATCTCGCGGGCGTGGATCTCGATGTCGCTGGCGGTGCCGCCGGCGCCGCCGGACGGCTGGTGCAGCATGAAGCGCGTGTTCGGCAGGCTGTAGCGGTTCTTGCGCTGCGCCGCCGAGTAGATCAGCGCGCCGGCGCTGGCCACCCAGCCGGTGCCGACGATGCGCACTTCCGGCTTCACGAACTTGATCATGTCGTAGATCGTGTCGCCGGATTCGACGTGGCCGCCCTGGCTGTTGATGAAGACGGTGATCGGCGCGTCGCTCTCGGCCTGCATCGCCAGCAGGCGCGCGGTGACGCGCTCCGCCAGCTTCTGGTTGATGCCGCCGTAGATCAGGATGGTGCGCGCCTTGAACAGGCGCTGCTCGATGTCGGGCGACTTCTTTTCCGGCGTCTCGGCGGTTGCGCCCTCGTCGAGGCTGTGCAGGTAGCTGTCCATGGGATCGTCCTCGGTCGGGGCTGTCTGGATGGGGGCGCCATTGTCGCCACGCAAGTCGCGGACGGCAACGCCGCACGGCGCCGTGCGCGGGGGAGCGCGACGGCGGCGCCTATAATTCGTCCCACCGCAACCGCTCCGCCGTCCGCATGACCGACTTCGGCCTGATCCTGATCGGCGCCGCGCTGGCCGACAACCTCGTGCTGGCGCGCATGCTCGGCGTCGAGCCGTGGCTGGACGCGCCGCCGCGGCTGGCGCCGGTGGCCGCGCGGGCGCTGGTCGCCGCGCTGACGCTGACCCTCGCCGCCGCGGCCGGCTGGCTGGTCGAGCATGCGCTGCTGCATCCGCTGCAGGCGGAGTTCCTGCGCCCGTTCGCGCTGATCCTGCTGGCGGTCGGCCTGTCGCAGGTGGTGGCGCGCGCGCTGTGCCGCTGGACGCCCGCACTGGCGGCCGGCGCGGACCTGCGGCCGGCGCTGCTCGGCGTCGACAGCACCGTGCTCGCCGCCGCGCTGCTGGCCGCGACGCGCCCCGACGGCTTCGTCGGCGCGACGGCGCTGGGCCTCGGCGCGGGACTGGGCTTCGGCCTGGTGCTGCTGATGTTCGCGGCGATGCGGGGGCGGCTGGCCGCAGCCGCCGTGCCGGCGCCGTTCCGCGGCGCGCCGATCGGGCTGATCACCGCCGCGCTGATGGCGCTGGCCTTCCTCGGCTTCGCCGGCATGGGCCGCTGATGTTCGCCGCGCTGCTGACGACGCTGGCGCTCGGCGCCGCGTTCGCGCTGGCGTTGCGCCATGCCGAGCGGCGCCTGCGCGCGGCGCGCCGCGCAATCACCGTCGACGCCATCGACGCGTTGCTGCCGCAGACGCAGTGCGGCCAGTGCGGCTACGGCGGCTGCCGGCCCTACGCGGAAGCGCTGGCGCGCGGCGAAGCCGAGCTCAACCGCTGCCCGCCCGGCGGCATGGCCGGCGTGCGCGCGCTGGCGAACCTGCTCGGCCGCGAGCCCAGGCCGATCGATCCCGCGTGCGGCCGCGAGAAGGCGCCGGCCGTGGCGCTGATCGACGAGGACGTCTGCATCGGCTGCACCAAGTGCATCCAGGCCTGCCCGGTCGACGCCATCGTCGGCGCCTCGAAGCAGATGCACACCGTGGTGGACGAGCTGTGCACCGGCTGCGAGCTGTGCGTGCCGGCCTGTCCGGTCGACTGCATCGCGATGGTGGCGGCGCCGGGCGCCGCCCGCGAACAGCGCCCGGCGCGACCGGGCAGCGCTCAGGGCGAACGCGTGTAGGTCACGAAAAAGCCCTGCAGGTCGCCGTTCTCGTCGTACGGCGCCAGCGACGCGAAGCGATAGCCTCTCGCCGCGAAATCGCTGTGGCTGCGAGTGAGCGCCTTGGCGGCGCCATCCTCGCGCATGCCGAAGTGGGCGCCCACGAACACGGTAACCGTATCCGGCGCCCCCACCGGGTCGGCGGCACGCGCGCTCGGCGCGTGGCCGACGGCCATGCCGATGCCGAAGCCGAGCGCCGCAGCGACGCCCCACGAAGCGAAACGCAGAGGTTTGGACATCATCGGATGGTCCTCCCATCGATTGCAGCGCACCGATGCCGGCAGCGCCGGCTCGGCCATCCTACGCCGCCGTGCCCCGGCTGGATGAACATGGCGGTAAACCTGCGAGAATCGCCGTCCATGCGCATCCATCGCTTCCACGGCGGCATGCGGCTCGACCTGCGCAAGCAGGCCGCGCTGGCGCGGCCGATCCGCGCCTGTCCGCTGCCGCCGGAACTGGCGATTCCGCTGGCGACGCGCGGCGAGGCGCCGGCACGCGCGCTGGTCGCGCACGGCCAGCGCGTGCGCCGCGGCGAGGCGATCGGCCGCGCCGGGGACGCGCACGGCACGACGCTGCACGCCTCGACCTCGGGCACGGTGGTCGCGGTCGAGCCGCGTCCGCTGGCCGACGCCGAGGTGCGCGAAGGCCTCTGCGTGGTGATCGAACCGGACGGCGCCGACGAATGGCTGCGCCTGCCGCCCATCGCCGACTGGCGCGCGGCGCCGCGCGAACTGCTGCTCGAACGCCTGCGCGACGCCGGCACGGTCGGCCTCGGCGGCGGCGCGTTTCCCAGCGCGATCAAGCTCGCCGCGGCGCAGCCGACGCTGATCGTCAACGGCGCCGAATGCGAGCCCTACGTCGCCTGCGACGAGGCGCTGCTGCGCGAGCGCGCCGAGGAAGTCGTCGCCGGCGCCGCGCTGCTGGCGCACGTGCTCGGCGCGGCGCGCACCTTCATCGCCGTGGAGGATGCAATGCCCGAGGCGCTGGCCGCGCTGGAAATCGCGCTGCACGACGCGCCGTTCGCGGGCGCCGCGCTCGCCGCGGTGCCGACGCGCTACCCCGAGGGCGGCGAGCGCCAGTTGATCCGGGCGCTGACCGGCCGCGAGGTGCCGTCGGGCGGCCTGCCGCAGGACATCGGCATCGTCTGCCACAACGTCGCCACCGCGGCGGCGGCCTGGCGCGCGGTCGCGCGCGGCGAGGCGCTGACCTCGCGCATCGTCACCGTCACCGGCGCCGGCGTCGCCGAACCGGGCAACTTCGAGGCGCGCATCGGCACGTCGCTGGAATGGCTGGTCGCGCAGGCCGGCGGCTACACCGCGCGGGCGGCGCGGCTGCTGGCCGGCGGACCCATGATGGGGATCGCGCTGCCGCACGACGGCGTGCCGGTGAGCGCCGCGACCCACTGCGTGCTGGTGCTGGCCGACCACGACCTGCACGACGACGCACCCGAGCTGCCCTGCATCCGCTGCGGCGAGTGCGCGCGCGTGTGCCCGGCGCAACTGCTGCCGCAGCAGTTGCTCGCCGACCTGTGCGCCGACGATCTCGCCGGAGCGCAGGCGCACGCGCTGGCCGACTGCATCGAGTGCGGGCTGTGCGCCTACGCCTGCCCTTCGCACATCCCGCTGCTGGACTGGTATCGCTGGGGCAAGGCCGAACTGCGCGCGCAGGGCGACGCGCGCGCGCGCGCCGACGCCGCGCGCGGGCGCTTCCTCGCGCGCGAATCGCGGCTGGCGCGCGAGCGCGCCGAGCGCCTGCAGCGCTCCGCGGCGAAGCGCGCGGATGCCGCCGCGTCGGCGCAGCCGGGCGCGCCGACGTCACCGATCAGCAAGGACGCGGTGCTGGCCGCGATCGCGCGCGCGCGGGCGAAGAAGCGCCCGCCGCCGGCCGGCGGCGCGCCCAAGGACGGCGCATGAGACGCTTCCCCACCGCAGGCGCGCCGCACCTGCCGCCGCCGACCCGCGTGCGCGGCGTGATGGCGACCGTGCTGCTGGCACTGCTGCCCGGCATCGCCGCGCACGCGTGGTACTTCGGCCCCGGCATCGTCGTGCAGATCGCGCTGGCGACCGCGTTCGCGCTCGGCTTCGAGGCGATGATGCTGCGCGTGCGCGGCGTGCCGGCGGCGCCGTTCCTCGGCGACCTGTCCGCGCCGGTCACCGCGGTGCTGTACGCGCTGTGCATCCCGCCGCTGACGCCCTGGTGGATCACCCTGCTGGCGATGGCCACGGCGATCGTGCTGGCCAAGCACCTGTACGGCGGGCTCGGCCGCAACCTGTTCAATCCGGCGATGGCCGGCTACGCGACGGCGCTGGTGTGCTTTCCGCACGCGCTGTCGCAATGGCTGGCGCCGGCGCCGCTGGCGACGCACGCGCTGGCTTTCGGCGACACGCTGTCGGCGATCTTCCTCGGCCACCTGCCCCCGGGTCTGGACCTGGACACGCTGGCGCAGGCCACGCCGCTCGACGCCGTGCGCACGCTCGCCAGGCAGGGCATGACGATGCCGGAGATCCGCGCCAATCCCATGTTCGGCGACTTCGGCGGCAAAGGCTGGGAGTGGATCGCCAACGCCTACGCGCTGGGCGGCCTCGCACTGTGGTGGCGGCGCGTGATCGGCTGGCAGGTGCCGGTGGCGGTGCTGGGCACCACGATCCTGCTGACCCTGCCGTTCTGGCTGGCCGATCCGGACCTGCATCCGTTCCCGCTGCAGCACGTGTTCAGCGGCGGGCTGATGCTGGGCGCGTGGTTCGTCGCCACCGATCCGGTGACCGGCTGCACCACGCCGCGCGGCCGGCTGCTGTTCGGCGCGGGCGTCGCCGTGCTGACCCTGGCGATCCGCCGCTGGGGCGCGTATCCCGACGGCGTCGCCTTCGCCGTGCTGATCATGAACGGCGCGGCGCCGCTGATCGACAGGCTGACGCCGCCGCGCGCCTACGGGCACGGCCATGCCTGAGACGCCGCGCGCCGCCGCGAAACCCGTCGTCGCGCTGACGCTCGCGCTCGCCGCGTGCGCCGCGCTGATCGCCGGCACCTGGTGGCTGACCCGCGATCGCATCGCCGCCGACACGCGCGCCGCGCACATCGCCGCGCTGGCCGACGTGCTGCCTGCGGCGCTGTACGACAACGACCCGCTGGCCGACCGCATCGAGGTGCGCGATCCCGCGCTCGGCGGCGCGGACGCCATGCCGGTCTATCGCGCGCGCCTGCACGGCCAGCCGGCCGCGCTGGTCGTCGAGGCAATCGCGCCGAACGGCTACAACGGCCCGATCCGGCTGCGCATCGGCATCGCGCGGGACGGCACGCTCACCGGCGTGCGCGTGCTCGAACACCGCGAAACGCCGGGGCTCGGCGGCCAGATCGACGCGGACAAGAGCGACTGGATCGCGCGCTTCGCCGGCAAATCGCTGCGCGATCCGCCGCCCGCGCGCTGGAAGGTGCGCAAGGACGGCGGCGACTTCGACCAGTTCTCCGGCGCCACCGTCACCCCGCGCGCGGTGGTCGAGGCGGTGCGCAAGGTGCTGGCGTGGTACGCCGCGAACCGCGAGGCGCTGTTTGTGTCGCAGCCGTCGTGAGGCGACTGCTCGCCGGAGCATTTTTTGGCGCGGATGTGCGCGGATGGAGCCAAAGCCCGATCCGCATCCAGAACGCGCTCCGGGCGCAGGGCGCAGGATAGGCTGCAGCCCACCATCGCCAGCCATGCCTTGGGGATCGGTGGGCCAAGGCCCACCCTACTTCAGCCGGCGCGGCCGGCCGTACAGCGCGCGCAGCTCGTCCTTGGCCGCTTCCAGGCAGGCGCGCCGCCCGGCCGGCAGCTTGCTGCCGGCGCGGTTGATGTAGAAGACGAGCATCGACATCGCCGAACGGAACGGCGCGCTCTTGCGGCGCCGGCTGCGCTCGGCGGAGCGGCGCAGCGACAGCGCGATGCGGCGCGGGTCGTCCCAGGCGAACACGCCGGGCTCGAGATCGAGCGCGTTGCTGGTTTCGGTCACCTGCTGCGACCAGCGCTTGCGCGCGTCCGCGCCCATGATGGAATTCCGCAAGCCGCGGCGATCGCGCCTGCCGCATCGCAGTCTCCGCCGTGCCCCGCGTCGCATCAAGCGGCCTCGCGGGGACAGCCGAGCGGTCCGAACGGACGCGTCCCGAGCGCCCGCATCGCCTAGAATCGGCCGCATGCACACGCCCGCCAGCGCGCCGCCCGGCGCCCTCATGCGCACCGACGACGCCCCGCCCGACGCGCACTTCCGGCAGATCGCCGTGCTCGGCCTGTGTCCGCTGCTGCCGGCGTGCGTCGATGCGACGCGCGGGCTGGCGCTCGGCGTCGCGGTGGCAGTCGTCCCGGTCGCCGGCGCGCTGGTGCTGGCGCCGCTGCCGCGGCGCGCACTGACGGGCGGCACGCGCGCGCTGGTCGCGGTGCTGGCGCTCGCCGCCGCGGCGACGGCGGCGCAGCGCTTGCTGGACGCATGGGTGCCCGCGCTCGCTCCCGCGCTGGCGCTGTTCGTGCCGCTGATCGTCGCGCACGGCGGCCTGCGGCGCAGCGCGACGGCGGCGGACCTGCCCGCGCTCGCACGGGTGCGCCGCGGCCTGCGCGACGGCCTCGGCCTCGCGGCGCTGCTGCTGGCGCTCGGCGCGGCGCGCGAACTGGCCGGCCAGGGCACGCTGTTCGCCGGCGCGGGTGCGCTGCCGGGCGCCGTGTCCGGCGCGCTGGCGCTGCATCCGTTCGGCGCCGCGCACGGGCTGCGGCTGGCGGCGCTCACGCCGGGCGCGTTCGTCGCGCTGGCGCTGCTGCTCGCGCTGAAGCGGAAGCGCGCATTGCGCGCAGCGGCGCGTGCCGCGACGGCGGAGGCCGCATGAAGCGCGAGCACGTCGCCGAGCTGTTCCGCCGCCTGCGCGAGCTGAATCCCAAGCCGACCACCGAACTCGAATACGCCACGCCGTTCGAGCTGCTGGTGGCGGTGATCCTGTCCGCGCAGGCCACCGACGTCGGCGTCAACAAGGCGACGCGCAAGCTGTTCCCGGTCGCCAACACGCCGCAGCGGATCCTGGCGCTGGGCGAGGACGGGCTGAAGCGCTACATCAGCACGATCGGCCTGTTCAACGGCAAGGCGAAGAACATCCTCGAGACCTGCCGCATCCTCATCGAGCGCCACCGCGGCGAAGTGCCGCGCGAGCGCGCCGCGCTGGAGGCGCTGCCCGGGGTCGGCCGCAAGACCGCCAACGTGGTGCTGAACACCGCGTTCGGCGAGCCGACCATCGCCGTCGACACGCACATCTTCCGCGTCGCCAACCGCACCGGCCTCGCGCCGGGCAAGACCGTGCGCGCGGTCGAGGACAAGCTGCTGAAGGCGGTGCCGGCCGAATTCCGCCGCGACGCCCATCATTGGCTGATCCTGCACGGCCGCTACGTGTGCAAGGCGCGCAAGCCGGACTGCCCGCACTGCGCCATCCGCGACCTGTGCGCGTACAAGGCGAAGACGCGCGAATAGCGGCACGTCCCGTCTCCGCGCGCAGAGGCCCGCGGGTATGGAAACAAGAACGGCAGGCTTGCGCCTGCCGTTCGCCCGTCCCGGGAGCGTGCTCCGTTGCGATAGCCGATCGTGCGGCCGGTGCGATCAGAAGGCGACTTCGCCCCAGATGCCGAACTCCTTGGTGTCCAGCTTGGTGGTATCGCTTTCCAGCTTGTCGTTCTTGTAGACGAAGGCCAGGCGCACGCCCTTGCGCACGTTGTAGCCGAGGCCGACGTTCCAGTACTTGTCCTCGAGGCTGGGATTGAGGTCCTTGCTCGGCTTCGCCTTGTCGTAGCGGGCGAACACCGCCCAGTCCGGATTGAGGTTGACGTTGCCGAACAGCGACCAGCCGTCGGCCTTGTCGGTGGCGGCGGTGACGACGTTGTTCCAGTTCCTGGCCTGGAACCACTCGCCGCCGACGGTGAACGCGCTGGCCTTGTAGGCGAGCAGCGCATCGGCGCGGTTGGCGGTATGCAGCGCCGGCGTCGTCTCGGTGTCCTTGCCGAGCTTGCCGGAATAGCCGCCGACCGTCGCGAGGAAGTCGCCGAACTGCACGCCGGCGCGGCCTTCGAAGTCCATGCTCTTGCTGCGCGACGGGTTCTTGTAGCCGGCGCCGTTCACCACCGCGGCCTGGTAGTTGAAGCTGCCGTTGCCGCCCAGCACGTGCACGCCCCAGTCGGCGGAGGTGCCGAACTTCAGGCGGTCGATCAGGGTGTTCTCGACGAAGCGGTAGCCGTACACGTTCTCGGCGTACGGGATCCACGGCAGGTCCGCCGAGCCGGCGCGCACGATGAACAGCGGATCGAACTTGCCCTGCAGGTAGGCCTTCTTGACGAACAGATTGGTCTCGCCGTCGTTGCCGACATAGTTGAAGTCGGTGGTCAGGTTGGCCGACCAGACATCGTCGAACTTGTGGTCGACGGTCAGGTAGAAGCGCTTGACGTCGAAGCCGGTGCCGTCGTTGCCGGTCTTGACGTCGTTGTTCTTCTGGCTGATGTCGGTCAGGTCGAAGAACATCTTGCCGCCGACGACGGTGTTGACGTCGGCCTTGGCACCCAGGCTGGCCGTACCGAACACCACGGCGATCGCCGCAGCCAGAAGTGTCTTGCTCATGGTGACTCCGCTCCGGTTGGGTTTGCGGTCGCGCGGGACGCCGCGCGACCGTGGGTGTAGCGAAAACGGTTAAGTATTCGTGAACGGTGCGCAGAATGCAGCAACTTCTTGACAGTCCGGTTGGGGCGCGATGACGGAACGGTTACAGCCGTCTCGCGGTCCGGCGCGGGCGTGCCTTCCGGAACTGTTCGCCGGCATGCGTAAGGCGTAGCTTGTCGACCCGGTCTAGTCAGCCGATCCAGCATGCGGCCTGCGGGAGGAGCGACCCCGCCGCATGCCGGCTCGCCTGGACCGCCGTCGCCCCCGACGCAAGCGCCGAGACTCGTGATCGGCAAACCGGGATGCGAGGGCGGCAAACATCATCTGCCGTGCATGCGACGGCAACCCGCGGGCGCGGACCCGCTAACCGGAGGAGTCCACCATGTCGAAGTCGTTCGTGAAACCGCTCAGCATCGCCCTCGGCGCCGCCCTGGTCGGCGGCCTGTCCATGCAAGCCACGGCCGCCAGCGCCTTCCAGCTCGGCTCGCTCGGCAGCGGCTACATGCTCGCCCAGGCGACCGGCAGCCAGGAGCCCGCCAAGGAAGCGGCCCCGAACCCGGCGCCGAAGGCGGGCGACAAGACCATGAAGCACGAAGAAGGCAAGTGCGGCGAAGGCAAGTGCGGCGCGCGGCGCAAGGCCCACGAGGGTCACTGCGGCGGCGACAAGGTCTCCAGCGACAAGGCCGGCGGCAAGGCCAAGGGCAAGGAAGGCGCGTGCGGCGCCGACAAGGCCAAGATGAAGGCGAAGGAAGGTGCCTGCGGCGGCATGCGCTGAGTCGCGCCATGAGTCCGCGCTTTCCCGTCGAAGGCTCCGGACTCGGCCTGCGGCGGGCCCTGCTGGGCCCGCTGCAGGATCTGCCTGCGCCGCCCGCGGTCGACTTCTTCGAGATCGCGCCGGAGAACTGGATCGGCGTCGGCGGCCAGCCCGGCCGCGCGTTGCGCGCGCTGACCGAGCGCCATCCGTTCGTCTGCCACGGCCTGTCGCTGTCGCTGGGCGGTCCGGCGCCGCTGGATGAAGCGCTGCTGCATCGCGTGCGCGATTTTCTCGACGCGCACCGGGTGCGCTGCTACAGCGAACACCTGTCCTACTGCGCCGACGACGCGCAGCTCTACGACCTGATGCCGATTCCATTCACCGAGGCCGCGGTGCAGCGCGTCGCCGCGCGCATCCGCCGCGCGCAGGACATCGTCGGCCGCCGCATCGCGGTGGAGAACGTGTCCTACTACGCCATCCCCGGCGCGGACATGAGCGAGCTCGAATTCGTCAACGCCGTGCTGGCGGAGGCCGACTGCGACCTGCTGCTGGACGTCAACAACGTCTACGTCAACAGCATCAACCACGGCTACGACCCCGACGCCTACATCGCCGGGTTGCCGCTCGAGCGCGTCGCCTACCTGCACGTCGCCGGCCACTACGTCGAGGCACCCGACCTGATCGTCGACACCCATGGCGCGGCGGTGGCCGACCCGGTGTGGGCGCTGCTCGAGCGCACCTACCGGCGCCTCGGCCCGGTACCGACCCTGCTCGAGCGCGACTTCAACTTCCCGCCGCTGGCCGAGCTGCTGGACGAGGTCGCGCGCGTGCGCGCGCTGCAGCGCGCGATCGCCGCGGAGGCGCCGCATGCCGCTGTCGCCTGACGCCACGCGCGCGCTGCAGTACCGCTTCGCCGCGCACCTGCGCGATCCGGAGAACATCCCGGCGCCGGACGGCATCGAGGATCGCCGCCTGCAGGTCTACCGCGAGCTGTTCTTCAACAACATCGCCTCGCTGCTGGCCGCCAATTTCCCGGTGATCCGCCGGCTCCACGACGAGGCGACGTGGCGGCGCCTGGTGCGCGACTTCTACCGCGAACACCCCGCGCGCACGCCGTTGTTCCACGAGATCGGCGCCGAGTTCGTCGCCTACCTCGAAGCGCGCGCCGAACGCGGCGCCGAAGACGCGCCGTTCCTGCCCGAACTGGCCCACTACGAATACGCCGAGACACGCCTCGCGCTGGACGAGCGCGAAGCCGCCGACGCGCCGCACGATCCCGCCGGCGATCCGCTGACCGGCGTGCCGGTGCCCTCGCCGCTGGCCTGGCTGCTGCAATACCGCTGGCCGGTGCAGCGCATCGGCCCGGACTTCCGCCCCGACGCGCCGCCCGCCGAACCGACCCTGATCCTGCTGCTGCGCAACGCCGACGACCGCGTGGAATTCCACGCGCTGGACCCGCTCGGCGCGCTGCTGTTCGCGCGCCTGCAAGCGAACGCGCACGCCTCCGGTCTTGAATGCCTGGACGCGCTGCTGGCCGAACACGCCGGCGCCGCGCCGGGACTGCGCGAAGCCGGCATCGCCTTGCTGCGCGCACTGCGGGAACGCGGCGCCATCCTCGGCACGCGCCCGCACTGACCACACGCGAGGGGATGCACATGAACACCGCGATCGCGGGCGCGCTCGGCGCCTGGGAAGGGCTTACCGCGCGCCTGCGCGGCGTCGGCCAGTGGCTGCCGCCGCTGGTGCTGCGCCTGGTGATGGGCTGGGAATTCTTCGAATCGGGCCGCGAGAAGCTGTACGGCGACAACTGGTTCGCCGAGATCCAGGACCGCTTCCCGTTCCCGTTCGATCACGTCCCGACCGGCTTCAGTTGGCAGCTCTCGACCTGGACCGAGCTGGCCGGCGCGGTGCTGCTGTGGCTCGGCCTCGGCACGCGCTTCGCCGCGTTCGCGCTGCTGTTCGTCACCTTCGTCGCCACCGCCGCGGTGCATTGGCCGGACATGCTCAGCATGTGGGGCGACCTGGCGAAGGGCTACGCGATCACCGACATGGGCTACGGCAACTTCAAGCTGCCGCTGCTGTTCGTGGTGATGCTGCTGCCGCTGCTGTTCCAGGGCCCCGGCTGGCTCAGCCTGGACGCGCTGCTGGCGCGCCTGCTGCGCGTCGACGCCATGCCCGCGCCGCGCTTCGACGCGCGCGCCTGGGCGCTGGCGGCGGCGCTGATGGGCGCGTGCTTCCTGATGCTGCTGCCGACGTTCGGCATCGCGCTGCTGGCGATCGCGGCCGTACTGCTCGCCGCCGAGCGCCTGCTGCGTACCTAGGCCCCCGCCGGCGCGGCAGGGGCGCGGGCGCGCCGCGCCGCACGTCGCGTTCCCGCCGGCGCATCCGATCAGCCATAATCCCGGCATGAATGCCCAGCCCGAACGCGCGCCGACCGGCGCGCTGCCGCTCGCCGAACGATTCCGTGGCTTCCTGCCGGTGGTGGTGGACGTCGAAACCGGCGGCTTCGACGCCGAACACGACGCGCTGCTGGAAATCGCCGCGGTGGTCGTGCGCATGGGCGACGACGGCTGCGTCTATCCCGAGCCCGCCGTCGCCGCGAACGTGGTGCCGTTCCCCGGCGCCAACCTCGACCCGCGCTCGCTGGAGATCACCGGCATCGACCCCGACCACCCGTTCCGCGCCGCGCTCGCCGAGCGCGAGGCGCTGGAACACGTGTTCAAGCCGGTGCGCCAGGCGGTCAAGGCGGCCGGCTGCCAGCGCGCGATCCTGGTCGGCCACAACGCCGCCTTCGACCTCGGCTTCCTCAACGCCGCGATCCGCCGCACCGGCCACAAGCGCAGCCCGTTCCATCCTTTCAGCTGCTTCGACACGGTCAGCCTGGCCGGCCTCGCCTACGGCCAGACCGTGCTGTCCAAGGCCGCGCTCGCCGCCGGCATCCCCTGGGACGGCCGCGAAGCGCACGCCGCCATCTACGACGCCGAGCGCACCGCCGAGCTGTTCTGCCGCATCGTCAACCGCTGGAAGCAGCTCGAGGAATTCGAGCGCGCCACGCTCGGCACGCCGTAAGCCGGAAGCGGCCGGCCCGCGGCACGGGCCGGCCGTGCCAACCGCATCGGCCCTTCCACGCTCCCGCCGGCCGGCGGATGGCGGCATCGAGGCGGTTCCCCACGTTGATCATGGCGATCGCGGGCGTCGGCCCGGCCAGCGCCTTGTCGTCGTAGCGACGCCGGGCCTCGTTCCAGACCTCGTCGGGCACCGCGTCGCCCCGATCGGCGATGCGGGTCATCGCCTCGATCAGCGCCAGCGCCGCGCGCCCGGCCTCGATGAAGTACGGCGCTGAATCAGGCAGCGTTCGTGCTCGCCCAGGCGCGTGTAGCCCATGTGCGATTCCACTTGGCGGTGAAGCTGCGCAGGCTACTGCGCCTGGGCCGCTCCAGCGGGTCAGTGCTGCACCTCGTTGTTGAATCCGCGCCCTGTGACACATGGGCACTTGGTCCAATTCCGCCCGACTCTCTCAATCGCTACCCTCGGTGCACGGATTTGTGCACCACTATGCGTCCTAGCGCACGCCAGCACCGAACACAGGCAGATCATCCAGTTCGTGGCCCCGCTCGCATGGATCGGAAGTCGAGCAGCGTGGAAAAAAAGCAATACACGATGCATGCGAACCGGAATCAGAGGGTTTTCGCCGCAGCGCTGCTCGGCACGCTCGCCGTGGCTGGTTGCGCGCACCTGGGACCGGGTTCCGTCGTGGCGGATCGTTTCGACTACAGCACCGCCATCGCCGAGTCGTGGAAGGAACAGACGCTGCTGAATATCGTCAAGCTGCGCTACATGGATCTGCCGGTGTTCGTCGACGTATCCTCGATCGTCGCCGGATATTCCTTGCAGGCCGGCGTCAACATCACCGGCGTCGCTTCTTCGGACCGGGCAGTCCAGGGCAACTATCTGTCGGCAAACGGGCTGGCGATCTATACCGATCGTCCCACCATCACCTATTCGCCCTTGACCGGCGAGAAGTTCATGCGCGGTCTTCTTACGCCGATCGATCCGAAGAACATCTTTGCCCTGCTGCAATCCGGCTACCCGGCGGATTTCATCCTGGCCCTGACGGTCGAGTCGCTTAACGGCGTGCGCAACCGGTCGGCCGCGGCGGGCGTGGTGAGGGAAGCAGACCCCGAGTTCCTGCGCGTGCTGGAGTTGCTGCGTGAGGTGCAGGCTGCAGGCGCCGTTGGCATGCGCGTCGAGGGAGAAAAAGGCAAGGGCCAAACGGCCGTACTCCTGTTCAGGCGCGACAACGTCCCCGCCGACATAATCCAGAAGCAAGCTGAAATCCGCCAGCTGCTCAACCTCCCAGACCAGGCGAAATACGTGCTCAGCTATTCGCCCGTGCGCGGGTCGCCGGGCGTACTGGCAGTCGCCAGCCGTTCCATGCTGCAGATCCTGAACGCCTTCGCAAGCTATGTGGAGATACCGGAAGCACACCTGAAGGACCACAGCGCTACACCGGCAATCCAGAGCCCAGGGAACGAAGGCCAGCTTGACGCGATGCGCATTCACAGCGGCACGCAGAAGCCGGCCAGGGCCTATGCCGCGGTCAGGTATCGCGAGCACTGGTTCTGGATCGACGATGACGACCTGCGGACGAAGCGCGCAATGTCATCCATCGTCTTCTGCTTCACGCTGGCCGAAACCGGCGGCAGCGAAAACATCCCACTGATCACGATCCCGGCGCAGTAGCGGCGCCGGCCTGAAGGCTCGGGAAATGCCCGGCGACCGAATGCCCGCGGACACGGGTTGCCGCCGCAAGGTGGGCGCAACGCACGAAATCAGAATCGCGGCCGGATCAGCGTGCCGAAGGTCAGATACACCGACGAATGCCCGTTGCTCGTCTGACCATAGCCGAGGAACAGCGGGCCGAACGGCGTCTTGACCCCGGCAAAGATGCTGCCCGCGTACACGACCGCGTCGAGATTCAGATTGGTCGCCTGCTGCTGGCCCCAGACGTGGCCGCCTTCGACGCTGGCACCGAAGTACACCGGCACCGTGAACAATGCCTGCGGATCGCCGAGCTGGCGGTAGTACACGACGCGTCCGAATGCGACATTCGGCGCGACGATGCCGCGCTCCGGATAGCCCGACAGGTTCAAGAATCCGCCGAGCGCGTCGTTGACCTCGACGACGCTCGAGTTGGTTGAACTGGCCAGGCGCGTGCCCAACAGGAAGTGGTTTTCGCCGCCGCTGAGCACGCCATCCCACACCATCTTGTAGGAGTCCGCGTTCGCGCTGCTGCCGAGCTGATCGCGATAGTAATCGGCATTGAAATCCAGGCGCATGCCATGCGCGGGGAAAATCGCGTCGTCCAGCGTGTCGTACTCGACCTTGGCCGAAGCCGCGCCGAACGCCGCATCGGAGTCCGCAATCGCATCCGTGGCGCCGATATGGCGGCCCAGCCAGTCATGACCATATTTCAGCCCGACGGCCACGGCGAGATTGTTCGACAGATACATTCCGATTCCGACTCTCAACCCGGCCCGGCGCAGACGATAATCGGCAATTTGCTCGGTGCCGTCGAACCGCGGGATATTCTCCGCCGCGTAGCCGACCTGGCTGGTCGCGAAGAAGCGCGCGCCGAGACCGAATGGCTGGTAGAACTCCGATTCGATTCCGCTCACTCCGCCCAGGCGCAAGCGATTGCGCAATTCGCCGCCCGCATCGTTGACATTCTGGAACGTCACGTCGGTCTTGATCTGGTAGTCGTTGTTGCCGCTGAAATCGCTGCTCAGCTGGAATCCGAACTCCGCGACGTTCGGCCCCCAGGGTTTGTCGACGGCAGTAATCTCCAGCCCCGCCTCGCCGTCGCGATCCACGACCCGGTAGCGGATGGTCTGGTAACGGCCCGAGCCGTATGCAGCCTCGATCAGGCGATCGACTTGCGTGGCGTCCAGCGGCTTGCCGACAAGAACCCGCATCTCGCGCTCGAGGAGTCGCACCGCTCCGGCATTGGCGGAATCGACCTTCACGAACCGGACCACCGGCGGCGTAAAGGCGATCAGCCGATGGCGCGCGGTGAACTCGGCGTAAGTACGTGCGTCGGCCTTGAAGGGCTGCAGGCGGTCGAGCACCTTTTCGGCTGCGCGCTCGCCGATCGGAATCACAGTGGCGGCCTTGTCGAACGCGGCCGCGCTGAAGTCGCCGAGCTCCGGACTGATCAGCACATCGCGCGGCCCGAGCGAAGCGAGCTCGCGATTGATGCGGTCCTGCGAGAGCGTGGAGACGACCTGGTTGAGTATCGCCACTGGCGTCGTCAAGTCCTCGCGCTTCATGATCGGGGTGCCGACATCCACGACGATCAGGCGGTTGGCACCCATCGCGCGCGCGACGTCGACAGGATCGTTGTCGTAGATGCCGCCGTCGACCAGCAGGTAGTCGTCCACCGTAAGCGGCGCGAACGCGCCGGGCACGGACATGCTCGAACGTATCGCCAGCACGAGATCGCCCTGGCTCCAGACGACCGGTTGTCCGCTCACGAGGTCCGCCGCGACCGCACGGAACGGTATCGGCAGATCGTCGAAGTTGTCGATCTTCCAGGTCGACGCCAGGATTTCGCGCAACAGCACCAGCAGTTTCTGGCCCTGGATCAATCCCTGCGGCGCCGTGATACGACCGTTGCGGTAGCCGATCTCGTAGCCGAGCAGGAATTCCAGATCCTGGTTCTTGCGCCGCATGCTGAGTTTCTCGCGCGGCGGATCGTCGCCGAGCACGTCTTTCCAGTCGATCTCGCCGAGTATCCGTTCGATGTCCTCCGGACTGTAGCCCGACGCGTACATGCCGCCGATGATCGCGCCCATGCTGGTGCCGGCGATCTTGCAGATCGGAATATGTTCGCGTTCGAGCACCTTGAGCACACCGATATGCGCGGCGCCACGTGCGCCGCCGCCACCGAGCACGAGACCAATGCAATCCGCTGCCCATGAATCGCGTTCGACGGCAACCCCCACGACGAAGAACGCGATGACAAGAATCTCGAGCACCCGAGTTCTCGAGCGAGTTCTTCCGCATCGAGAAGCGGAGCGGGCAGCGGGCGATGGATTCGGCGAGGCCATCAGCTCCCGCAGCCATCTGGCGAGGCTGCGGAGACGCGGAATGGCTGCCGATTCAGGACCCGGTTTCCTTGGAAGAAGAGCCGTCGGACCCGGGGCGGATCGGATGCGGGATCCGGTAGCCTTCACCGGATCGCCAGGCAGACGCGTCGCTGGAGGAAGTCGCAACATGGCGCGTCTGCTCGAGACAGGTGTATCAGGTCCGAAGCAAAATCGACAAATCGAAGCATCTGCGCGTGCACGGCGCGTCAGATAGCCACAAGGGCGTGGCGTGTGGAAATCAGGCGTTTCGACGCGCTTCCTTCGACCCCTATCTCGCGCTACGGCTGCACTACGACGTACACCAGATCATTGCCTTGATATGTGGCGTGATAATAGGTGGCACCACAATGGTAATAGCTGTCGCCGCCGATCTTGGTTCGCGCGCAGTCCTTCGGCAGTACGTAAACAACCGTGCCGACGGCAACCACGGTAGTCGACGGCGGTGTCGACACGATCACCGTGGTGGTATGCGTGCTCGTGGCCGCAACCGCGCGCCGTGTGGTGCGTCGTGCGACACCTGCGTAGCTCACTGGCGTCAATGGTCTGCCGACGACGGCATGCGCGCTGCTGATGATGCCGATATGCACGGACGAAACCATGTCCATCGCAGCCAGTGCAATGGCCGACCCAACGACTAAAGCGGTGGCGGAAATCTTCATGGCCAGCTCCTCACGACGTTAGCGCGCTTGACTGGTTGGCTGGAATTCGACCGCTATCGCATTGGCCGGCGGGACGAAGTGGAACATGGCCTTGTCGATCCTGGGCGCAGGGTCGAACTTCGTGATCTCCACGGCGAACTGCGGTTCCCCGGCCATGTCCTTCGAGGTGATCACGTAGCGGCACGGGTAGGGTCGCTCGCCATCGTGGACCCATACCTGCCAGTCGACATCGCCGGCGCGGTATGCGAGGTGATGGCACCGCTGTCCTGCGACGGTCTCCAGTCCGACGTAGATGCCCGACTTGACGTCCTGCATGAGCAGGTCGTAGGAACGGGAGTCGATGAGGTCGCCGGCAGGAGCCGTCACATCCAGCTTCTCCTGCGCAAAATCGAGCATCGCATCGATCGTTCCGGGGACGCTCGCGGTCGCGTAGTAACCCGTGCCCGGGTTGTAGAGCGTCAACGACTTGCCGTCGTAATAGAAGATCTGGTCTGCGACGTTATCGCGCCGTTCGGCCAACAGCTTGTCGGGTCGCGACACCGTGACCTTCCCGGGTGACACGAACTGGATGGTCTGCCCTTCGGTCGTCACCCTCTCGATCGTGTTTTCCGTCTGCACGCTGAACTGCTTGAGTCCGGCCATGTAATTCGTCATCGAGCGCAGAATCTCGTCGGCATTGGCATCGACATTGGCCGGCGGTGCAGACACTGCACACGGGATGCATGCGGCGAAAAGCGTCGCGGCGGCGAATAGAACTCGAGGATTCGTGCGTGTCATGGGCAGTCCTCGCAACCGGAGTGAAACGAAAGACGTCGGATCGGCGCCGGTCGACTGCACCGGCGCGACCTGCCAGGTCAAAGCCTCAGATCGCTTGCCGCAATACCTACGCGCTGACGCATTGAACGATGCCCATGATCGGGGACGCTGCAGGGTTGCGCTATTGGACCTTGGCACCACCTGTCGTCGCGTGCCACCGCACGCCAGCGTCGCGTCATCGCGCGCCGGAGCGAGGAACGACGCCTTCCGCAGATCCGCGTCTGCTCGAGCGCACCCGTGCAGGAGCTCACGTCAGCGGGCACCGGGCGGATTTCAGTTCGTCGCCCCGGAGGACCGGAGGAGCACCAAGCAGACGCTGTCGATTGTCAGGTGGCTTGCCTGCGCGTCCACGTACGCATGCGTCGCCGCGGCAGAGCCTCGGACACCCGAACCCAATGGGTGGACCCAAGGCTGCGACGATGCGGATCAGCGCGAGCGACTCGCAACGGATCAAGGAAAGATCGTCGGCTCTCGTGCGCGAGGAAGTTGTCAAGCAGTTGACCGAAGGCAGCTACACCCGGGTCACGTCGGTCGGCGACGACATGCTCGAACGTCAACGTGGCTATCGTGAATCTCTACGTCACTCCTATTCGCCCTCGAGCCGTTTTGCACCCTCGATGATCGGATGCCATCCGTACACGAGCGAAATCATGAAGCCGTCCATGCGCAGGTCGTCAGGCGCGCTGTCGTTCACCGTCGATTTGTAGCCGAAGGTCAGATTCAAGTTGTCGTTGACCTGGTATCCGAGCGTGAATCCGACGCCGAGGTTGTTGAGCTTCTTTCCGGGGACGCCATTGATGGTCGATTTGCCGCCGCTGTACCAGGAGGCGTCGAGCGCGCCCCAGAAGTGCTCGCCGAAGTCGTGGGTCAGGTGCGCATCCAGCTGGAACAACGGATCGGTCTTCAGGGTCTTTCCTACATAGTCGGTGTTGTCCCCGAATAGCCACACCGCCGGCAGGAACTCCAGCGTGGTGCGCCGGCCGGGTACCCACGGGCCAAGCTGCCAGACGACCGGCATTCCCAGGCGCCCATATACCCGGTTCTGCCCGATGTTCAGGGTCTTCTCGCTGTCGTATTCGCCGATCGGCACCGCCAGGTCGACGAGCAGGTCGACCGAGAATCCCGGCTCGTAGCGCAGGGCATCGGCGAGCGTTTTCTGTGCCGGGGGCCCGATAATGTTGAGGTCGAATTCGGCCATCGGATCGCCGAAGCCCTTGGCCGATTGGCTGGCTGTTCTGCCGGCCACGTTGACGTCGCCGGACAGCCGCCCCATCGGCACAAGCACCGCCGCCATGGCAGAGCGGTCGAACATGGTGAAGGTGCGCGCGTAGCCGGCGATGGCCAGCGTACCGTCGAAATTCGCATCACCCATCGGGATGTGCGCCGGATCGAACGGGTTCGTGTTCCCGCTGATCGAGTTGAAGATGAGCGGAACCGCGTTCGCGCCGGACAGGGTCTTCCAGTAGAAGCGCGCCGGGACCTGAGCCAGGACCATCGGAGGGGCCAACGCGCCGGAGCCGAGCAGTGCGGCGAAGAAAAGCTGCAACAAGCTAACCCGTTTCATACGTCCTCCGTTGCGTTTCATCGCCGCGCTCGATTCTTGAGCGGATTTCTCTCATCGATCTTTCGGATCGGAAGCGTTCAAGGCTTCGGGTTGGCAAGCATGTCCTTGGGTGGTACGAATTGGCTCTTGTAGATCAGCGGCGGGAAGCCGGGCTCCACCGGATACCGTTGCGGCAATTTTTGCTCCATGCCTTCCCACAGCACGCGGCTGGGCAGGATCACGTGATTGGCCTTGACGTAGTCGTCCCACAAGGCCACTAGCTCCTTGACTTTTTCCGGTCGCTCGGCGGCCAGGTCGTGGCGTTCCCCCAGGTCCTCAGCGAGGTTGAACAACTGCCATTCCCCCGTGCCGTAGGGCTTGTATTGCCAGACCAACTTCCAATCGCCCTGCCGCACCGCGCAATTGCCGAAAATCTCCCAGGCAAGATAATCCTTGTCCGTGCGGGGTGACGCCTCCTTGCCCTCCAGCATTTTGACCCAGGACTCGCCAATCAGCGGCGGCTGTTCCTGGCCCTGGTAGGTTTGGGGACGCTTGGCACCCGCCACTTCCAGCAATGTTGGCATGATGTCCGCCACGTGCAGCACGGCCTGGTGATTGATGCTGCCCGCCGCCTGCCTGTCGATCGGGCCGCTGACGATCAGGGCGTTGCGGATGCCGCCTTCGGCCAAATTGCCTTTGTACTGGCTGAACGGGGTCATCGAAACCTGCGCCCAGGCCGGGCCGTAACCGACGTAGGAATGCGGATCGCCCCAGGCATTCGGGTTGGTTTCCGACCAGACCATCGAGGCAAACAAAAAGTCGCGCGTGCCGGGCGTGCCCGCGATCATCTTGAACAGATCGGCCCCTTCCGCGCCGTTGTCGCCGAACACGATGAAGATGGTGTTGTCGTATTCACCGATTGTCTTGAGATAATCCATCAGCCGGCCGACGTGGTAATCCATGTTCTCGACCATGCCGGCGTAAAGTTCCATTTTCTTGCCCATGATGGCGCGCGTGGCGGGGGCGAGCAGGCTGGCGTCGGGCACAAACCACATGCGCTCGGCGAGATCCGTGCCCGGCGCGGTGATGCCCATTTTGATTTGCCGCTGGAGCCGTTCGTTACGAACCACGTCCCAGCCCTTGTCGTATTCGCCTACATGCCGGTTGCGCCAGTCGCGCGGCAGATGATAGGGATCATGCGGCGCCTGTTCGGAAAGGTAGACAAAGAACGGTTTGCCGTCCTTCCGATCCGCTTCGATGTCGCTGATGATCTTGTCGGTGTAGGTCTTCGTGGCGTAGTAATCCTTGGGCAGCCTGATCAGGTAACGGCCATCCTCGGTGAACGTGGACTTCGGACTGATGGCCGTGAAATTCCACATGTCCCAATAGCTCCCTGCGCCGTCCAGCAACGAGAAGTCGCGTTCAAAACCGCGCGCGGCCGGGATCAGGTCGGGGGCTTTGCCCATGTGCCATTTGCCAGCCATGTAGGTGTGGTAGCCGGCGTCCCGGAGCAGTTGCGGCAGCGTGGTCAAATTGCGCCTGAGGTGGCCCTCGTAGCCGTCCACGTCCCATTGGTTGGGCGCCGCCCACTCATCCATGTTGCCCAAACCATTGAGATGCGTATCCACGCCGGTCAGGAGCATGGAGCGCGTGGGCGAACAACTGGCGTGCGTGTAGAACTGGGTGAAGCGCACGCCCTCCTTGGCCAGTTCATCCAGGTTCGGCGTCTTGATCTCGCCGCCGAACGAGCTCATGTCGGCGAATCCCAGGTCATCGCCCAGGATGATGACGATATTCGGCCTCTTGACCTGCTGCGAATGCGCCGGAGCGAATGTGTCGAAAAGCAGAGCGAGGAGGACGGCGGCAACAATGGCTGCGGATAGACTCTTCATGTGTGCTCTTCCTCTCCGCAAACCGCGGGCGACGCGGGCGGCAACGCTCGGACAATCTCCGCGGAAAGGCTATGTCACCTTGCCCGCCGCCAACATTGGACCTAGATCTCATCCGAAACCATCGTAATCCGCTCATTTGCCGGCCGCGCCAAGTCGCGCCGCGAGCTCCGCATAGCCGCGATTGTCGGGCTCGAGTTCACGCAGCGTGGCGAGGTAGCCGAGCGCCGTCTTGCGGTCGTTCGCCTGGGCCGAATAGATCGCCAGACCGAACAGCAGGTCGCGATCGTATGGTTGCCGCTGCAACGCGGTGCGCAGGACCTTCAGCGCCTCGGGCACGCGGCCGGCATCGTTCAGCGCGACCGCATAAACGTAGGCGTAGCGCGCCGAGTCCGGTGCCAGCCTGGCCGCCTCGGCCAATTCACCAAGTGCGTCGATATTGCGCTTGCCGCGCACGTAGGCAAGAGCCAGCGCATAGTGCAGCGCTGCGGCGCGCGGCGCGCGCTTCAGGCCGCGCTCGAGCACGGCGATCGCTTCATCCTCGCTGCCCATCGCACGATCGAGGTCGGCCAGATTGACGTACGCGGCGACGAACGTCGGATCGATGCCGATCGCCTTGCGGTATTCCGCCGCGGCGCGTTCGGGGTCGCCGCGTGCGGCGTACAGATTGGCGAGATTGGCGTGCCCCTCGGGCCGGTCGGCGTTGTAGTCCTGCACGGCGATGTATTCGCCGAGCGCCTTCTTCAACTCGCCGCTGCTGGCCGCCGGCAGCGCTGCTTCGGCTTCGCCGGCCAGCGCGCGCGCGACTTCGATGCGCACGCTCAGCACCGGGTCCGCGAGCAGGCTCGGAAGCCAGCGGACGCGCGTCGCGACGTCGGTGTTGCCGCCGATGGCGCCGACCGCCGCCAGCCGCACCGACGGATCGGGATCGGCGAGCGCATTCGTCACGCTGCCCAACGACGATGGCGTCAGCCAGCGCGCGAGCCGGTCGATCGCGCTCGCGCGCACGATCGCCGGCTGCGCCGGATCATCGATCAGTTTCGCCAGCGCGGCACGTGCTCCCGGTGCGCCGGTCTCGCCATCATGGAATGCCGTGGCGAAATCCTGGAACCCGACCGGTGTCTTGCCGGTCCACTTGATCAGCGCGTCGGCGGCCCAGCGCGGCGTCTGTTTCGTGTGGCAGCTGTTGCAGGCATTCGGCACGCCGAGCGTCACCGACAGATCCGGGCGCGGCACGCGGAACGAATGGTCGTGGCGCGGATCGACCTGCATGTACGTCGTCGTCGGCATGTGGCATTGCGGGCATCCGGACCCGGCCGACCCCGCCGCGTGATGGGTGTGCGCGACGGCATCGTACTTCGACGCCAGATGACACTGCGTGCAGATCGCGTTGCCGGGAAAACGCAGGGCCTGCGTGTGCGGATCATGGCAATCCGAGCAGGTGACGCCCTTCGCCTGCATGCGACTCTGCAGGAACGGACCGAGGTTGTAGACCTCGTCGCGCATCTGGCCGTCGGTCCAATACAGGCCGGGATCCAGGTCGGCCAGCCGGTGCGAGTCGAGCAGGGGCGCGCCGAAGACATAGTCGTCGGACAGGCGGCTGCTGCGCGCGTGGCAGCGCGCGCACATCTGGATCTCCTTCGAGGTCCGGCGTGCGACGCTGCGCCGCGCGGTGCCGGTCGCGGCATCGATCGCCCAGGTCACGCCCTTGCGTTCGGTCAGCGCGAGCGCGAGGCCGTTGTCGGCGCCGGCCGGCTTGCCCGCGGATTTCGCGCGCGCCCAAGCGACATGCGCGGCGCCGGGCCCGTGGCAGGCCTCGCATGCGACGTCGATCTCCGACCACTGGGTGTCGAAGCGATCGCGCGCGGCGTCGAAATTCTTGCGCAGGTCGGTCGAGTGGCACTCGGCGCACATGAAGTTCCAGTTCTGGTCGACGCCGGTCCAGTGCAGCGGATCGCCAGCCTTGATCGCCTGCTTCGGATACAGGTGAAACCAGCGCTGTCCTCCCTGCGCCTTCGTGCGCGTGTCCCACGCAATCGACAGCGCCTGTAGTCGTCCGCCCGGCATCGCGATCAGGTACTGCTGCAGCGGCGCGACGCCGAATGTGTAGCGGACCTCGTAGTCGGCAAGCTTGCCGTCGGCACCGTCGGTGCGAACGAAATACCTGCCGCCGCGCAGCGAGAACGTCGACGTCGTGCCTGCGTAGGCAAATGTCGCGTTATGGAAATCGCCGAGCACGGATTCCGCGTCGGCCACCTGCATGGCGTGGCGATGCTGGGATTTGTTCCATGCAGCGGCCTCGGCCGCATGGCATTCGCTGCAGGTGGCGGAACCGACATGGCCTCTCGCCGGCACCTCGGCCGGACCGTCCGCAGCAGCCGGCTTCATCGCCGGCGCCATGCGGGTCTTCGCCGTGACAACAGCCGCCACCTGCCGGTCTTGCGCGCAGGGCACGGTCGGGCAGACCAGCATGGCGCAGAGCCCCATGAGCATGCTCACCGCGAGGCTCCGACATGCGGCGTGCGTGTCCACCTGCGGGTACGTGCGCCTTGGGCCCGAGGATGCGGCCGCGCTGCGTCGGATAGGCCTTGCTGGCTGGGCGCGCTCTGGAATCACTGCCGATCAAGCCTCGAGAGCGCCTATGGCATCGGCTTCGGATGAGGATCGAAACTCCATCCGATGACCCACCGCCATTGGGAAATGACTCCCGACTCGAGCGGAATGCGGCTGTTCGTGTAGAGCCAGTCCAACGCGATGTACAGCCGCTCGGTTAGAGGGCGCTTCAGTCGAGCCTGCATGATCACGTAGCTGTTGCCCTTGCCCGCGCTAAGTGCTTGCAGTTCGCCTTCGACAGTCGCATTTCCCCAGGTCGGATACAGGGCACGTGCATAGAGTCCGAGCGCGGCACCGCCAAAGTTCTGCTCGCCGCGTCGAAGCGCAAGATAGCCAGCGGCGGGCCCGACGCGCAGGTATCTTCCCGGCGCTTCCCAGAGTCGCCAGCCCCACACCAGGGCGGCAGTCCCGGTCGTGTCGTAGCCTTCGCTGCGCAGTTCCGAGAGGCCGAGCAGTCGTCCCGTCATGAAATGCTCCGGGGACAGAAATCGGTCGTAGCTGAGGCTGACGAGCAGGTCGTTATCCTGAAGCGTGCCTTGGGTGCGCTTGTACTTGTAGAGGATCGACCCGGCCATTTCGCCGTTGTCTGTCTGGCGGTTGATCTTCCACGAGGCATCCAGAATGTCCTCCGGCACCTTCAGGCTGCCGCGATCCGCGCTCAGCTTCATCGCGACATCGGACGACCAGCGCGGCCCGGGTGGCGCCGATGCGACCTGCGCTGACGTTCTGGCGGTCTCCGATCCTGGCGCGGGCGGCGTGTCGCGTTCGATTCGAGCCTGCGTGGAAGGCACCTGAATGCGCCCGAGAAAATCGCTTTGAAACGTCAGGATGCCGTCTTTCTCCTCGATGACGTGCCCCGGCAGCCGCTCTCCATTCGGACCGATGAGAACGTCGGCGCGCGCAATGCCGATGCTGGCAAGCAAGAACAACACGAGCGCGCGCACGGCACAGGCGCAGCCGCACGCCGGACGCGCCATGGCATCCCGGCATGAAATCCCCTCTGTTCTGGCCGAGCATGTCATCAGGGCTTGCTACCTCGGAAACAGCAGCGTCCATTGGAAGCGCAGTCCCCAATCCGGCCCGCCGGACGGGCGTTGCGCATAGCCGCGCAGCCCGAGCAGAAAGCTCATGGGCTGCCTGCCGATCTTCAGCAACTGGCTGACCGTCAGGTTGATCGGCACGGTCCACTGCTGCGCCTTCCAGTCGTAGGTCGATTCCGTATTGAGCCCGCACGTGGTGAAACTATTCGTCGTGTACGAGACGAACGGCTGCAGGAGCGTCGCACTCACGTCGGCGCGGTCCGAGTTGCCTCCGATCGACCACAAGTGATTGGCCAGCATGCCGTAGGTCCATCCGCCGCCCTGCTTGAGCACGACCAGCGTCGGCCCGACACTCCACTTCTCCGAGCCCAGCGCATCCTTGCTTGCACTCGGGACCGAGACCGCGGGCCCGGCGCCCCAGATCCAGCCGCCAGCGGTCGGCGCCATGGGGGAAAAGAAGAAACTCTGCAGAATGTCCCCGGTCCCGCCGAGGCTGCCGCCGCCCTCCACGGGCGATCCGGCATGAATGAAGGGGACGATCGTGCGCGAGATGACGTTCCAGTCCTCGTTCAGCGAGATCGGAATCACCGGCTGCACGACGAGGGCGAAGCGATCCGCGTTCGCCGGACCGATGCCGGCATCGTAGTCGAGCTTGAATGGCAAGCTGATCAGCGCCGCGACGGGATTCTGCAGCTTCTTCGCCAGTTCGGCGTCCTGGTTGGTGTCTGCCGACTCCTCGGCTGCGACGGAGAATCGAATCGGCATCGCCGCAGCGAGTGCAGCGGCGAAGAGAAGAACTCCGGTGAGGCGTGGCTTCATCGCTCGTCGTCCTCGCCCCTGGCCCTTGCCTCGCATGACTGGCGCGCGGATTCCGCAGGCTGGCGACTGCCCGGTGCGCCCTGCCAAGGTAGTACCCGGCAAGCGTCTCCAGTAAGTGGACCAAGGGCCCATCGGGGCCGGAGCGGCACCTGCGTTGGACGATCAGGCGACACACCCGCGAGTGACGGTCACTTGGACCAGGGGTTGCCGATCTGGATGTAGACAAATGTTCCGTCCGGCCCTCGCGCGACGTCCACGCCGAACGTCAGCCCGAACAGCTTCTGCACCTTGAACCGGACGCCGAGCCCTTCGGTGGACACGGTCCTTTGCCCGGTGATTCCATGAAGGTCAGCGCGTGCCGCGCCGAGTCCGCCGAAAGCCACGATGTCCCAGCGGCTGTCGAGCGGAAAGCGGTACTCCGCCTCCACCTCGCCAACCTGTTCGCCCGCATAACGCAGAGCGGGCACGCCGCGCAGCGAAATATACGGCCTCAGGTAAAACGCCTCGTGCTCGAGGCTGACATCGAACTGGGCCCGCAGGCCGAGTACTCCTCCGCCCAGCCCAGGCCCGTAGCCCATCCACTTCAGACTCAGCCCGGAATCCAGGCTTGCGGATGCGTAGTGGCCGCTCGATGGCGCGAAGACTTCATCGCGGGTGTCCTGCGACCAGGTCAGTCTCGCCCCGGCGATTTCCTCCTTGGTTTGTTCGCGTGCCAGTTCCGGGGGAAGCCCTCCGGGGAAATCCGCCCTGGTGCTTACCGAGAACAGGTCGATAGCCACGCTGTTGGGTCCATCGCCCAGCTTGCGTTCGACTTCAATGCTGCCGCCCGCGGCGTGAAGGTTGAATCCGATCGAGGCGTCGCCTGCGGGTGACAACCCGGAGAACTTCAGTTTCAAATCGGCGCGCGCGGCGATCGCCGTGGTCTGCCATCTTCCATCACTGCCCCACGCCCTCTCATCGAACGCGAGCACGCCACGCGATCCGCCGTCGGTCCACAGCCCGCCGAATCCATAGGCCTGCGGCAGACTCGGACCGGCACCCGTGTGGGGGCCGGCACGCATCCAGACCGGGCCCGCCAACAGTCCGTTGCCGATGGCTGGTTCGGTGACCGGATATGGCACGAACAGGAAACGGCTGCCGCCGTCATCCTGCGCTCCCTTGTCGGCAACCTCGGTCTCCGAGGTGGTTTGCTCCTCTGCGATCACATCGCGCACTGACAGCGCGCAGAGCACGACAAACGCCGCCGGGTACAGAAGCAACGCGCTCCGTACCCGAATGGGCCGATGAGGCGTCTCGCGGCACATACGAAGTTGAGAAATCGAGATCATGTGGTACGTACAAGTCGCTGTACGACACCACGACGAGCGCGGGAAACCAATCGGCCGTTGGTCCCATTGGCAGGCCGGGATTCGATGCGCGCGTCTTGTCCACTTGCCGGTTCTCGCCGAACTTGTCGGGTTCCGAATCAGCGGGACCTACGTGATCGCGCCATAGCCAAGGACAGGAAGGAGGAAATGCAGGGTCGCGCCGCCTGCACTGTTTCTCGTCGCCCACAACTTGCCGCCGTGCGCCTGGACGATCATGGTGCACACGGAAAGGCCGAGTCCCATCCCGCCACGCTTGCCGGTGACGAACGGCTCGAAGACGCGCTCGAGGTCCCGCTCCGGAATCCCGGGCCCCACGTCCGCAACCTGCAGCTCGACAGCGCTCCGCCCATTCACGAGCGTTCGCAGCGTGAGCCTGCGACCGCGCGCGACCTCGCTCATTGCATCGGCCGCGTTCATGATCAGATTCAGCAGCACTTGCTGCAACTGGACTCTGTCCCCCTTGACCCGAGGCAGTTCCTCACTGAGATCCAGGACGGCCTCCACGCGCCGATCGATCAGATCGCTGCGAACGATCAGCATGGTATCCCGCACGACGCTGTTGATATCGAGCTGGACGAAGTCCGTGCGGTCGTTGCGCAGCATGCTGCGCAGCTTGCGGATGACATCGCCGGCACGCTTGGCGTTGTCGACAATATTGGCAAGACTGACGGCCACCTCATCCAGATCCGGGGTTTCACGAGCGAGGAAGCGGGCGCCGGCCTGCGCGTTGCTCAGTATCGCCGTCAGCGGCTGGTTGAGCTCGTGCGCCAGGGAACCGGAGAGCGCCGACAGCGAGGCCGCCCGCGACAAGTGGGCAAGTTCATCGCGCTGCACCGCCATATCGCGTTCCATGCGCTTGCGTTCCGTAATGTCCGAGATCGAAACGAGGGTGAAATGTCCCTGCGCGATCTGGATCGAAGTCAGTCCGATCTCCACCGCGATCTCGCTGCCATCGCGACGCAGCGCGAACAGCTCGAGTCCGGTTCCCATCGGGCGACTGGTCGGCTTCCCGGCGAAGATGCCCCGCAGATGCGAACGCTCGGCACGATACCTTTCCGGCACCAAGGATTCGATTGCCATTCCGATCAACTGCTCGCCCATGTACCCGAACGTCGACTCTGCCTGATTGTTGCAGAACACGATCGATCCCTTGTCATCGACCAGCAATATGGCAGCGGGCATGGCTTCGACGAGCAGTCGAAAGCGCTCCTCCGCCATGTGGCGGTCGGTGACGTCCAAGACGACACCGTAGCTATGCAAGGGCGCATGATCCGGTCGGAGCAGAATCTTGCCGATGGCAAGCATCCAGCGGGCGCCCGACTCGCCGCTCGCGATCCGGAACTCGATGTGGATATTGCCGTCACCGCGCATCGCCGCAGCAAGCTCGGTCCGAACGCGCTCACGATCGTCCGGCGACACGCGCTGGAGCAGACCTGTCCAATCTGTGCCGTCGCCGGGCGCAAGCCCCAGCAGGGCGCGTGCGGACGGCGACAGCCATGGATCTCTGGCGGAAATGTCCCAACTCCACAGGCCCTGGCCGGAGGCGCTGGCGGCAAGTTCCATCTGCTGTTCGGTTTCGCGCAGGCGCCTGCGCGTCATCGTCAGGTCCGTTGTGCTCTCGGCCGCCTGCAGAACGTCCGTTCCCATCAGATAGGCCATCACCAGCGAAATGCCCAGGAATGGCGGCGCGACCAGCAACGGGGCCGACAGCAAGCCGCTCGTAACGATGGCTTCCCATGTATACGCAAGAAGCAAGAACACGATGATGCTGACGCAAACGGGAATGGCTCGCTGGCGCTCGTTGGAACCGCCACGCAAGCGCACCGCTACGATCGTGTCGACCAGGAATGCAATCATGAGAACGGCATTGACCGTTCCCAGGAACATCCACGGATTCGGCTCGCCGATCGGCGCACTGACGGGGCTGGCACCCCATACATGAATCGGCGTGAGTGCCGCGACTTCACGAAAATTGAGGTTCTCGCCAGTGAGGAAATTGGCTGCCAGCGCAGCAAGCGACAGGCCGATCAATGGCGCGATCCAACCGCGGCGTGACGAGGGGAACTGCTGATGGACGAAAAAAACGAGTCCGATGAGCAGAGTCGTCAGCGGCACGTGCACCCAGAGCAGCAAGCGGGTCCAGTATTCCACGGCGCCCACCCGCATCATCCTCAGTTCGAGTACCGCTATCGTCGCAGCAGACAGGCTGCACAACGCAAAGGTCGGTCGATCCACCAGGCGCCGCCGCCTGAACCAGATCGACAAATCGACGAACGCCAGCACAAGGTTTACAACGGCGATGGTTACCCAGCTTGCGTGTATCCAGTCCATAGCAAGCCATCACGCAGTGGGGGCGCACCGAGTGTTCTCGCAGTTTTTCGCCGCCAGCGCAATGGCGGCGGCAATACTGGCTTTCAGCAACGCTAACGATCGGCTCGAGCTTGCGTGACCCAGTTGATTGCGTCGAGCAGCGCCTGGTCGTCGACCGGCTTGCGCAAGAACATCTTCGCGCCCAGCTCGCGCGCCAGACCATGGATCGACTCGTTGTCGCGCGCCGATACCACGATGACGGGCAGCGAGCTCTGCTTGTCCTTGAGCCGCGCGAGCATCTCCGCACCTGTCATTCCAGGCATGGTGACATCGAGCATGACGCATCCAGGCTCCGCCTCTTCGATCGCGTCAAGGAACAGTTCCGCTGATTCATAGTCGCGCACTTCGTGTCCTGCCGAGCGCAGCAGTCGGCTGAACCCGCAGCGCACATCAGCATCATCGTCTATGACATGAACGACCACACCCTTCGTCAGGCTCACGGGCAGCTCCTGCTCCACTTCGTGCGCGCGTAGGCGGTCTCTCCGGAGACTGACGATACTCGTGTGAGAAGTGGCGGCGTATAGGACCATGATCCAATGCGCCGGTAGCAGCAGAGAGAAGTATCGGATCAGGATGGCGTATCTGGACGGCCAACGCCGAGCGCATCGCAAAGATGGACAAGTTGCGCAACCGAGCGAACTGCCATTTTTTGCATCACACGCCCGCGGTGGACCTTCACTGTCTTGACTCCGATGCCGAGATCTCCCGCGATTTGCTTGTTCAACCGTCCCTTTATCACGTGATCCATCACTTCACGCTCACGCGGCGACAACTGGGAGATTCGTCCGCGGATTTCGATCAGACGGGCCTCTTCGACACTGGCATGCTCGCGGTGCGCGATCGCCGCTTTGACAACCGACAGCAGTGCGGCCTCGTCGACGGGTTTCTCCAGAAAATCGAATGCACCCTGCCGCATCGCCTGAACGCCGATCGATACGGTACCGTGGCCAGTGAGGTACACGACCGGAAGGTTGCCGCCGCGCGCTCGCAACTGATCGTGCAGTTCCGGGCCGGACATCCCCGGCATGCTTACATCCAGCAGGATGCAACCGATGCCGTCGCCCGCTACGTTGTCGAGAAAATCTTGCGCCGCCGGGAAAGACTCGACGTTCCGCCCGGCCGATCGCAACAGCCGCGCAAGGCCATTGCGAACGTTGACGTCATCGTCGATCACATAGACGGTGCCCTTGTCCGTTTCCTTACGGCTTCGCAAGCGAACCCCTCCCTGAACAGGCGCGCGCTCTCCAGACAACTGCCTCGAACGGCGTCTCAGCGGCGGCAGGCTGTGAAGGAGTACGCAGTATCGGAGCCGAGGGAGTAGGGAAGGTTGACCTAGCTCAATCCCGTCCTTACCGGTTGTGCTCGCCCCGGTCGCTTCGACTCGTTAGCCCATGGTCCACTTACCGGCCTGACGCGCTGCGACTACCTTTCATCGGCACACCCGCACCCGGAAGGATCTGTACGGCAGGGGTCATGCGTGCTTGCGGCTGCATGGTGTGGCCTCGCATGTCACATCGGTGGGGGTTGGAACGTCATCCCCACGGCGAACCGCAGGGATCATCGGTACCCGCAGCATCGCGGCAAAGGCAGGCGCGGATCGGCGCGAACGATGCGCGCTAACCTGCCGTGACGAAACAGTTATGGCCTCGCCGCGCCCCGGCTCGGCCGCCGCCCGCATGACGATCCCGCAGCGCCTGTCATGCAACTGCAACGTTCGATTCGTTTCATTGCAACACGGCATGCCTACAAAGGGCGCCGGGCGGGCTGCGCCCGTATCGTTCCGAGACAAGGGGAACTGCCGTGTTGAAAACCATCGCTTCCCGCGTCGCCGTGATCGCCGCCGCCGTGCTGTTCGGCGCGGCCGCGCACGCGACCGACGTCACCGGCGCCGGCTCCAGCTTCGTCTACCCGGTGCTGTCCAAGTGGTCCGCCGCGTACAACGACAAGACCGGCAACCGCATCAACTACCAGTCGATCGGCTCCGGCGGCGGCATCGCGCAGATCAAGGCCGGCACCGTCGACTTCGGCGCCTCCGACGCGCCGCTGAGCGCCGAGGACCTCGCCAAGTTCGGCCTCGGCCAGTTCCCGGTCGTGGTCGGCGGCATCGTGCCGGTGGTCAACGTCGAGGGCGTCGAGCCCGGCCAGCTCAAGCTGGACGGCGCGGTGCTCGCCGACATCTTCCTCGGCAAGATCGCCAAGTGGAACGACCCGGCGATCGCCGGCCTCAATCCGGGCCTGGCGCTGCCGGCCAAGGCGATCACCGTGGTGCACCGCTCCGACGGCTCGGGCACCTCGTACAACTTCACCAACTACCTGTCGAAGGTCAGCCCGCAGTGGAAGTCCAAGGTGGGCTTCGGCACCTCGGTGGCGTGGCCGACCGGCCTGGGCGGCAAGGGCAACGAGGGCGTGTCCGCCTACGTCGGCCAGATCAAGAACGCGATCGGCTACGTCGAGTACGCCTACGCGCTGCAGAACAAGATGACCTACGCGCAGCTCAGGAACGCGGCCGGCCACTACGTCGAGCCGAACGCCAAGGCGTTCGCCGCCGCGGCCGCCACCGCCGACTGGGCCGGCGCCAGGGACTTCAACCTGATCATGACCGACGCGCCGGGCGCCGACGCGTGGCCGATCACCGCGACCACCTGGGCGATCATGTACAAGCAGCCGAAGAACGCCGAGCGCAGCAAGGCCGCGTTCGGCTTCTTCAAGTGGGCGTTCGAGAACGGCCAGCAGCAGGCCGCGTCGCTGGACTACGTGGCGCTGCCGCAGGCGCTGGTCGAGCGCATCGAGAGCTACTGGAAGGCCGAGTTCAAGCAGTAACGAAGTCCGACAGACAGAGCACGATGCGGGCGCGCGCGCCGGACCACGGCGCGCGCGCTTCGCGCTGACCGAACGAACCCGAGCATGCACGCGACCACCACCCTGCCCCGACCGCGCGACAACGGCGCCGACCTGCGCAGCGCGCGCGACGCGCGCCACGACCGCCTGTTCCGCTACGCGCTGATGGGCTGCGCGCTGCTGGTGCTGGCCGCGCTGCTGGGCGCCGCCGCCTCGACCGCGTGGGGCGGCCGGCTCGCCTTCGAGACGTTCGGCTTCAAGTTCCTGTGGAGCGAGGCGTGGGACGCCGTCAACGGCGACTTCGGCGCGCTGGTGCCGATCTACGGCACCGTCGTCACCGCGCTGATCGCGATGCTGATCGCGGTGCCGGTCAGCTTCGGCATCGCGCTGTTCCTGACCGAGGTGGCGCCCAACTGGATGCGCACGCCGATCGCCGCCGCGGTCGAGCTGCTGGCCGGCATTCCCTCGATCATCTTCGGCATGTGGGGCCTGTTCGTGTTCGCGCCGTTCCTTGCCGAGCACGTCGAGCCGTGGGTCAACGACCACCTCGGCACGATCCCCGGCGTCGGCGTGCTGTTCCAGGGGCCGCCGCTCGGCATCGGTATGCTCACTGCCGGCATCGTGCTGGCGATCATGGTCATTCCCTATATCTCCTCGGTGATGCGCGAAGTGTTCCTGACCGTGCCGACGCGGCTGAAGGAGTCCGCCTACGCGCTCGGCTCGACCACCTGGGAAGTGGTCTGGGACGTGGTGCTGCCGTACACGCGCTCGGCGGTGATCGGCGGCATCTTCCTCGGCCTCGGCCGCGCGCTGGGCGAGACGATGGCGGTGACGTTCGTGCTCGGCAACGCGCACCAGTTGAGCGCCTCGCTGCTGATGCCGAGCAACTCGATCGCCTCGGTGATCGCCAACGAGTTCACCGAGGCCTACACCGACCTGCACCGCTCCGCGCTGATCGCGCTGGGTTTCCTGCTGTTCCTGGTCACCTTCGTGGTGCTGGCGCTCGCCAAGCTGATGCTGGTGCGCCTGGCCCGCCGGGAGGGCGCGTGATGGCCGGCAGCGCTTCGCTGTACCGCCGGCGCGCCATCAAGAACGCGCTTGCGCTCGGCCTCGGCGTGATCGCCACGCTGTTCGGCCTGTTCTGGCTGGTGTGGATCCTCGGCGTCACCTTCATCCGCGGCATCGACGCGCTGAAGCCGGCGCTGTTCACGCAGATGACGCCGCCGCCCGGCGCCGACGGCGGCCTCGCCAACGCCTTCTTCGGCAGCATGCTGATGAGCCTGATGGCGCTGGCGATCGGCGCGCCGATCGGCGTCTGCGCCGGCACCTGGCTGGCGGAATACGCGCGCCGGACCAGGCTCGGCGGGACGATCCGCTTCCTCAACGACATCCTGCTGTCGGCGCCGTCGATCGTGCTCGGCCTGTTCGTCTACACCCTGGTGGTGGCGCACACCAGGCAGTTCTCCGCGCTGGCCGGCGCGCTGGCGCTGGCGCTGCTGGTGATCCCGGTGGTGGTGCGCACCACCGACGAGATGCTGCAACTGGTGCCGTCGACGATGCGCGAAGCCGCGCTGTCGCTGGGCGTGCCGCAGTGGAAGATGGTGCTGCAGATCCTGCTGCGCGCCTCGCGCGCCGGCATCGTCACCGGCATCCTGCTGGCGCTGGCGCGCATCAGCGGCGAAACCGCGCCGCTGCTGTTCACCGCCCTCAACAACCAGTTCTGGAGCGCGGACGTCACCAAGCCGATGGCCAGCGTGCCGGTGGTGATCTTCCAGTTCGCGATGAGCCCGTTCGAGAGCTGGCACGCGCTGGCCTGGGCGGGCGCCTTCGTCGTGACCCTGTTCGTCCTCGCGCTCAGCCTGATTTCCCGTTTCCTGCTTGCGCGCAGCAAGGTGACCCATGACTGACAGCGCCGCCGTCTCGACCGCCCACGCCGTCGCCGCGCCCGCGCCGGACGCACCCAAGATCGCGGTGCGCAACCTCGACTTCTTCTACAAGGACTTTCGCGCGCTGAAGGGCATTTCGCTGGACATCCCGACCCGCCAGGTCACGGCGATCATCGGGCCGTCCGGCTGCGGCAAGTCGACGCTGCAGCGCGTGCTCAACCGCATCTACGCGATCTACCCGAAGCTGCAGGCGCGCGGCGAGGTGCTGCTGGACGGCGAGAACATCCTCGACCCGCACTACTCGCTGAACCGCCTGCGCAGCAAGGTCGGCATGGTGTTCCAGAAGCCGGTGCCGTTCCCGATGTCGATCCACGACAACATTGCCTACGGCATCCGCCACCACGAGAAGCTCGGCCGCGCCGAGATGGACGCGCGCGTCGAGCAGGCGCTGCGCCAGGCCGCGCTGTGGGACGAGGTCAAGGACAAGCTGAAGCAGAACGCGCTCGGACTGTCCGGCGGCCAGCAGCAGCGCCTGTGCATCGCCCGCGCGATCGCGCTGCGGCCCGACGTGCTGCTGCTGGACGAGCCCACCTCGGCGCTCGATCCCATCGCCACCGGCCGCATCGAGCAGCTCATCGAGGAGCTGAAGCGCGACTACACCATCGTGATCGTCACCCACAACATGCAGCAGGCTGCGCGCTGCTCCGATCTCACGGCGTTCATGTATCTCGGCGAGCTGGTCGAGTTCGACCGCACCGAGACGATCTTCACGCGGCCGGCGAAGCGGCAGACCGAGGATTACATTACGGGGCGCTTCGGGTAGGACAGGAGGCGGGAGGCGCGGCGGGATACCGGAAGCGGAAACGGAACGTACCCTCCACGCCGTCATCCCGGCGCAAGTCGGAGCGACAAACAGGAATCGGCAACGCAATCGAGGCGCATCCATGAGCACACCTCACGACCACATCCTCAAGAGCTACGACGCCGAGCTGGCCCGCCTCACCGGCGAGATCGTGCGCATGGGCGAGATCGCCGTGGCCCAGCTGGAGGCGGCGATCGACGTGCTGGTGCGCCGCGACAGCAAGGCCGCGCAGCGCGTGATCGACAACGACGATGCAATCGACGCGCTCGAGCACGAGGTCAGCCAGGACGTGGTGCGCCTGCTGGCGCTGCGCCAGCCGATGGCGCGCGACCTGCGTGAGATCCTCGCCGCGCTGCGCATCGCCGCGGCGATCGAGCGCATCGGCGACTACGCCGCCAACGTCGCCAAGCGATCGATGACGCTGAACACGATGGCGCCGGTGGCGGCGGTGCGCGGCCTGCCCGGCCTGGCGGCGCTGGCCGGCCAACTGGTCCGCGAGGTGCTGGCCGCGTACCGCGACCGCGACGCCGACCGCGCGCGCGCCGCATGGTCGCGCGACGCCGAACTGGACGCCATGTACACCGGCCTGTTCCGCGAGCTGCTGACCTACATGATGGAAGACCCGCGCAACATCACGCCGTGCACGCACCTGCTGTTCATGGCCAAGAACATCGAGCGCATCGGCGACCACGCCACCAACATCGCCGAGAACGTCTGGTACGTGGTGCACGGCGAGGAGATCGCAGGCGTGCGCCAGAAGGGCGATCTCACCACGATCCCGCAACTGCCCGACCTGCCGCGCTGATGCCGCGCCGGCGCGGCCGTCGCCGCGTTTGGCCGTCCATACGCGCTTGACACGCGGACCGCATCCGCCGCATGCTCGGCCGATGCGGACCGCCTCCCGCCCGTTCCCGCTCATCCCTTCGGCCGCCGCCTGCGGCCGATGTCTCTGTCGCCGCTGACGCGACCCTGCGGCCGTCCGGCCGCAACGCTCCCTTAACCCTTCACGCGCGAGGCTCTGCGGGCTTCGCGCCGGCTCCATGCCTACCCGTTCCCCCCACGAGGACGCCTCCATGATCCACGCGAGCATCACCGACACCATCGGCCGCACCCCCATCGTGCGCATCAACCGCCTCGCACCCGCGGGCATCGAGATGTACGTCAAGGTCGAAGCCTTCAATCCCGGCGGCTCGGTCAAGGACCGCCTGGCGCTGGCGGTGATCCTCGACGCCGAACAGCGCGGCCTGCTCAAGCCCGGCCAGACCGTGGTCGAGGCGACCAGCGGCAACACCGGCGTGGCGCTGGCGATGGTGTGCGCGGCGCGCGGCTACCCGTTCGTCGCGTTCATGACCGAAACCTTCTCGATCGAGCGCCGCAAGCTGATGCGCGCCTACGGCGCCAAGGTGATCCTGACCCCGGCGTCCGAGCGCGGCAGCGGCCTGGTGCGCGCCGCCGAGGCCTACGCGAAGAAGCACGGCGCCTACCTGACCCGGCAGTTCGACAATCCCGCCAATCCCGCCTACCACCGCCAGACCACCGCCGCGGAAATCCTCAGCGACTTCGCCGGACGCCGCCTCGACTGGTTCGTCAGCGGCTGGGGCACCGGCGGCACGCTGACCGGCGTCGGCGAGGTGCTGCGCGCGGCGCGCCCCGAAGTGCGGATCGTCGCCGCGGAGCCAGTCAACGCCGCGCTGCTGAAAGGCGAGGAGTGGCACTCGCACAAGATCCAGGGCTGGACGCCGGACTTCGTGCCGGCGGTGCTGAACAAGGCGGTCGCGCACCGCATCGCCACCGTCGACGAAGTCGTCGCCCGCGACACCGCGCGCCAGCTTGCGCAGAAGGAAGGCATTTTCGTCGGCCTCTCCGCCGGCGCCACCTTCGCCGCGGCGCTGGACATCGCAAAGCAGGCGCGTGCGGGCGACGTGGTCCTCGCCATGCTGCCCGACACCGGCGAACGCTACCTCAGCACCTTCCTGCTGGAAGGCGTCAACGAGGGCACCGACGAGGACTGGCAGGCGGCGATTGCCTGAGCCGCCCGTCGCAGGAACCTGCACGCAGGTGCGCTCCTCGCAGGAGCCTGCGTGCAGGCGGCCGCAACCTCGCAGCGTGCGCCGTAGGGTGGGCCTTGGCCCACCATCGCCATGCCAACGTGCACCGCACCATGAGGCGCCGCGTTCGGTGGGCTGAAGCCCACCCTACGCCCACCCGACGCGTAGCACGTATTCGCGGCGCGCTACCCGCGCCGCTCGCGCGCCCAGCGCAGCAGGCCGTAGATGCTGATCGCGATCCAGAAGCACTGGATCACGAAGGCCGACAGGTTGAAGGTCTTGAACAGCGACAGCAGCACCAGCAGCGAGCCGATGCCGTTCAAGAGCAAGTAGGTCACGCCGCGGCCGTCCAGGTGGCGCGTCTGCATCAGCAGGTACGCGACCAGCACCATCGCCACGCCGGCAAGGCCGGCCCAATCCTGCCAAGTCAGGCTCATGACGCAGCTCCGCGCTGGCGCAGCGCCTCGAACAGCGCGACGCCGGTGGCCACCGAGACGTTCAGGCTCTCCATCGCGCCGGGCATCGGGATGCGCGCGACGAAGTCGCAGGCCTCGCGCGTCAGCCGGCGCATGCCCTCGCCTTCGCCGCCCAGCACCAGCGCCAGCGGGCCCTTCAGGTCCAGCGCATACAGCGATTGTTCGGTGTCGCCGGCCAGGCCGACCAGCCACACGCCGGCATCCTTGAGCGTGCGCAGCGCACGCGCGAGGTTGGTAGCGGCGACCAGCGGAACCTGGTCGGCGCCGCCCGCCGAGGCGCGCCGCACCACCGGCGTCAGTCCGACCGCACGGTCCTTCGGCACAACCACGGCGGTGACGTTCGCCGCCGCCGCGCTGCGCAGGCAGGCGCCGAGGTTGTGCGGATCGGTGACGCCGTCCAGCACCAGGAACAGCGCGCCGGCGCCGGCGCGCTCGGCCAGCGCCGGCAGCTCGGCGTCGCCGCGCGGCGGCGGCGTCTCGTAGCGCGCGGCCACGCCCTGATGCCGCGCCGCGCCGGCGACGCGGTCGAGCTGGTCGCGCGGACGCGCATGCACCGGAATCTTCAGCGCGCGCGCCTGCTCGAGCAGCTCGGCGACGCGCGGGTTGTGCGAGCCCTGTTCCACCAGCAGCTCGCGCACGCGCTGCGGATCGTTGGCCAGCGCGCCCTCGACCGGATTGATGCCGACGATCCAGGTTTCGCTCATGCACGCCCCTTGTCGCGCACTAGGCGGAAGTCGATCTTGCGATCCTCCAGGCTGGCGCGCAGCACCTGCACGCGCACCGCGTCGCCGAGGCGGAAGCGTGCGCGCGCGCGTTCGCCTTCGAGCAGGTGGCGGATCGGGTCGAAGTGGTAGTAGTCGTTCGGCAACTGCGAGATGTGCACCAGCCCGGACACTTTCGATTCGACCAGCTCGACGAACAGCCCGAACGAGGTGACGCCGGTGACGATGCCGTCGAATTCCTCGCCGACGTGCTTCTCCATCCACGCGCACTTGTAGCGCTCGTCGACGTCGCGCTCGGCCTCCTCGGCGCGGCGCTCGCGCTGCGAACAGTGCACCGCCATGCCGGCCATCTCGACTTCGCTGTAGCGGTATTCGGACGGCTTGCCCTTGGTCAGCGCGTGACGGATCGCGCGGTGCACCAGCAGGTCGGGGTAGCGGCGGATCGGCGAGGTGAAGTGCGCGTAGGCGTCGAGCGCCAGGCCGAAGTGGCCGTTGTTGGCCGGGTGGTACACCGCCAGGCTCTGCGCGCGCAGCAGCACCGACTGGATCAGCGCGGCCTCGGGGCGCTTGCGCACCTTGTGCAGCAGCGCGGAGAAATCGGCCGGCGTCACCTCGCCGGCAGGCGGCAGGCGCAGCTTGAACTCGCGCAGGAACTGCTGCAGGTCCTCGTACTTGTCGTCCGGCGGCGGCGCATGCACGCGGTACGGCGAGGGCACCTTGCGCTTGGCGAGGAACTTCGCCGCCTGCACGTTGGCGGCGATCATGCACTCCTCGATCAGGCGATGCGCGTCGTTGCGCACTTCCGCGCCCAGCGCCACCACCTCGCCGGACGGCGCCAGCCGGAACTTCACCTCGCGGCTGTCGAAGTCGATCGCGCCGCGGCGCTGGCGCGCCTTGGCCAGCAGCTTGTACAGGTGATGCAGGCGCTCGAGCTGCGGCAGCAGGTCGGCCAGTTCGGCGCGCGCGTCGGCGTCCTTCTCGCCGATCGCCTGCCAGACGCGGTTGTAGGTCAGGCGCGCGTGCGAGCGCATCACCGCCGGATAGAAGCGCGAGCGCCCCACTTCGCCGTCGTGGTCGACCAGCATGTCGCAGACCATGCACAGCCGCTCGACCTGCGGGTTCAGCGAGCAGATGCCGTTGGACAGCGTCTCCGGCAACATCGGCACCACGAAGCCGGGGAAGTACACCGAGGTGCTGCGCTTGTACGCTTCCTCGTCCAGCGCGCCGCCGGAATGCACGTAGTGCGAGACGTCGGCGATCGCGACCACCAGCCGGAAGCCGTCCGCGTGCGGCTCCGCGTAGACCGCGTCGTCGAAGTCCTTCGCATCCTCGCCGTCGATGGTGACCAGCGGCAGCGCGCGCAGATCGACACGGCCCTCGCGGTCGGCGCGCTCCACCTGCGGCGCGATGTCCGCGGCGGCGCGCAGCACGCCCTGCGGCCACGCGTGCGGCAGGTCGTGGCTGGCGATCGCCATCTGCACCACCAGCGAAGGCGTCAGGCGCTCGCCGAGCACCGCCAGCACGCGCCCCAACGGGCCGCGGTAGGCGGTGGGCTGGTCGGTGATCTCGGCCACCACGATCTGCCCCGAGCGCGCGCCGCTCTCCTGCCCCGGCGGGATCAGGATGTCCTGGTGCAGGCGGCGATCGTCGGGCGCCACCACGGTGACACCATTGTCCACGACCACGCGCCCGACCAGCCGCGGCGAGCGCCGCTCCAGCACCTCGGCGATCGCGCCCTGCCTGCGGCCGCGGCGGTCGAGGCCGACGATGCTGATCAGCACGCGGTCGCCGTGCAGCACCTGGCGCATCTGCGCGGGCGAAAGATAGACGTCCTCGCCGCCCTCGTCGGGGCGCAGGAAACCGTAGCCTTCCGCGTTGGCCAGCACCACGCCGGCGATCAGGTCGAGCTTGTTCACCGGGCCGTAGCCGCCGCGCCGGTTCAGCAGCAGTTGGCCGTCGCGCAGCATCGCGGCGAGGCGCTTGCCGAGCGCTTCGATCTCGGAATCGCTGCGCAGGCCCAGCGCCTCGGCGATCGTTTCCGCGGGCATCAGCGCGCCGCGCTCGGCCAGCAGGGCGAGGATCGCCTCGCGGCTGGGAATCGGCTGCGCGTAACGCTGCGCCTCGCGTTCGGCCTGCGGATCGTGGATCGGCCGCGCCGGCGTGGCATCACGGCTGGCGCGCGGGCGCTTGACGGCGCGCTTGGGGTGCGCGTCCTGGCTGTGTGCGGAACGGGAGCGGCTCTTGCGTCGGGACATCTGGGAACCTCTGGATACGAATGGGAGTCCGCGCTGCGGACGCAGCGGAGGCATGCCTCCGTCCCCATCCAGCGTTGCGCGAGAGATTCGACCTCTCGGCAGCCGTTGGGCAAGTGCGGGGTTTCGTCGCGATCGCGAGGGATTGCATCGCGATCGGCACCCCTGCTGCGCAAGGGATTTGCCGCCGTGGCAGAAGGAGCCGTATGCGCGCTTCGCGCCGGAACGGATCCGCTGTTCCCGGCCAGCCTGCGGTAGCGCCGCCAGATTTGCAAGGACCGATTGACAAGCGCGGTGCGCCTGCCTATCGTACGCGGCTCCCAGCGGCGCCCCGGCGCCGTCCGCGGCCTTGCCCAGGTGGCGGAATTGGTAGACGCACTAGTTTCAGGTACTAGCGGGTAAAACCGTGGAGGTTCGAGTCCTCTCCTGGGCACCATATTGAAGCCGAAAGAGCCTGCGCAAGCGGGCTCTTTCGTTTTCGTGCAAACGCGACCGGCGCCCGGACGCCGTCCGGCCTTCGCGCTACCATGACCCTACCGCCGGGCCATTCTTCCCGCGCGGGCGGGCCGGTCCGAGATGTTCCCCAGCGCAGACGACATCCTCTTCCTCAACCGCGCCAGCGGTGCGGTCGAGTGGATGGACCTTCTGCGCAACGCGCTCGTGCGCTGCCATGGCCCCGCCATCGAGGTCGAACTGCAGCGTCCACACCCCGGCGACGCCTTCGGGTTCGACGCCGGCGCGGATGCCGACGAAGCCGCCACGCTGCGCATCGACGACGACGACGGCGCGCCGCTCGCCCGCCTGCGCCTGCACGTGCCCGGACACGCGGATGTCGGCAATGCGCTGCGACCGCACCTCGGCCATCTCGCCGCGCTGCTGGCGCTGGAGCGCGCGCGGCAGAAATCGCACCTGGCCGACCTGCTGGTCGACCTGTCCTACATCCTGCTGTTCGAAGAGGACCTCGGCACCCTGCTGCAGGGCGTGATCGGCTACATCTACCGCCGCTTCCACCTGTCGCTGGCGACGATCGGCCTGATCGACCCGCAGAGCGGGCAATTGAGCCTGCGCGCGTTCGCCGGCGAATCGCGCTTCCCGCTGGAGCTCGGCCACAGTTGGCCGGCCGACCGCGGCATCACCGGACGCGCGCTGCGCACGCGCGCGGCGGTGTTCGTCGCCGACGTCGGCGCCGACCCCGACTACATCGAGGGCAACGCGCTGACCCGCGCCGAGCTGGTCATACCGATCCGCCACCGCGGCGAGATCCTCGGCATGCTCAACCTGGAAAGCCCCGCCGCGGAGAGCTTCAGCGCCGACGCTCGCGCCATCCTCGACCTGCTCGCCGACCAGATCGGCGGCGTGCTGCACCTGACCATGCTGAAGCTGCGCCTGCAGGAAGTGAACGACGCCACCCAGGTGATGGTCTCGGAACTGGCGGCGCTGAACGAGAAGCTGCGGCGCGCCAATCGCCGGCTCGCCGCCACCGCGATGCGCGACACCCTGACCGGCATCGGCAACCGCCGCGGCTTCGATCTCGGCCTGCGCCGCGCCTGGGCGCAGGCGCGGCGGCGGCGGCACTCGCTGGCGCTGCTGCTGATCGACATCGACCACTTCAAGGCCTTCAACGATCGCCACGGCCACCCCGCCGGCGATGCCTGTCTGCGCAGCATCGGCCAGGCCATCCGCGGCTCGCTGCGCGGCGACGACATCGTCTGCGCGCGCTATGGCGGCGAGGAATTCGCCGTGGTGCTGGGCGACGCCGGCCGCGAACAGGGCATGCTGGTGGCCGAACGCATCCGCAACGCGGTGCGCGCGCTGGCGTTGCCGCATCCCGACGCACCCGGCGGCCGCGTCAGCCTCAGCGTCGGCGTCGCCGCGGCGACGCCGCGCGCGGGCACGCCCGCCGCGGAACTGGTGCAGGCCGCGGACGCGGCGCTGTACCGCGCCAAGCAGAACGGACGCGATCGCGTCGAGATCGACGGCGAGCTGCCCGACGCGCAACGCGCCCAGGCCTGACGTTTCCATGCGCCGATCCGGAATCCGGTGCGCGCGACGCTTCGCGCCCGCCCCTGCGGCTGCCGGGAATCGTCGGGAAGCGGTGACGCGGTTGCGGACAAAGGCCCGGCGCCGCGCGCCGCATCCTCAGCCGGCCACGACGCCCTTGCCCGGGTCCGGCGGCCCCTTCAGCTCGACCGTGTTGCCCTCGGGATCCTGCAGATAGAGCGACAAGCCCTCGCCTTCCGCGCCGTAGCGCGAGCCGACCTCGCCGACCTCCACGCCGTGCGCCTCGAGATGCGCACGGATCGCCTCGACATCGAACGGCTCCACGCGCAGGCACAGATGGTCGAGGTTGTGCCCTTCCGCCCCCGGCGCCGCCCCGCCCATGCGCCCCAGCTTGCCGTCGACGCCGATCACGTCGATCAGCGACCGCCCCGCACGCAACTGCACCAGCCCGATCCCGTCCTGCCGCCGCTCTTCGTGGCACCCGAGCACGTCGCAATAGAAACGCACCAGCGCCGCCTGGTCGCGGGCGCGGAGGACCAGGTGGTCGATCTGTTGGATGTCGAATGGGGGCATGGACAGGTCGCCTTCTCGCAGGGCAGATGCGTAGTTAAGCCGCGTAGCGGCCCGGCCGGCAACACCCGGACGGCAGGCTCTCCCCGGCGCGTGCTGCCCTGACATGCGCCGCATGCCTGTAGCGTTCGCTCAGCATGACCATGGCGATGCTTTCCTGTTCGTGCAGCGGACAGTATGCCCACCGGAAGGCGTTCGATGCAGCGCCCGGCGCTCGTCTCAACGCCGATCGGGCTCGGCGCCCAGACGTTTCGCTGCCCCACGCATGCCGCGCTCGACGGCCACGAACACGGGCTCCGGAAAGCGCGGCGGCAGGCGGCGGCCGACGCGGTCGAGCGCCCGCGGCGTCTGCTCGATCAGCGCGTCGACCAGCGCCGGCGCCTCGGGCAGGCCCAGCCGTTCTGCCATCGCCACCCAGTGCCAGCGGTGGATGTCGCGCCAGACGTAATGACGGTTCTTGCCCTCCACCGCCATCGCCATGCGCGCCTTGTGCGGGGCGATCTGGCGCGCGCCGGAGCCGAGGATCGGCCACAGCGAGAGGATGTCGTACAGCGGCGTCAGGCGGTAGGCGCCGCCGGGCAACAGGTGCAGGCTGAAGTTCTTGGCGTGGCCGTCGGTGGCGGCCAGCAGCCAGAACAGCAACTGCGCGCGGAAGAACGTGCGGCGGTCCTCGTCGGCCTGCTCGGAGCCGCGCAGCAGATCCATGATCGCGCGGATGCCGGGACCGCGATCGGCCTCGTAGCGGCGCGAGGACGGCAGGCCCAGTGCCTGGCAGCAGTCTTCCTGGGGCAAGCGTTGCCACCAGCGGCCGGTGCGCGCGAGCCGGCGGTCGAAGCGCTCGACGATCAGCACCTTCTGGTTTTCGAAGCGGCCGATCTCGACGCGCGCGACCGGCAGGCCAAGCTCGCGCGCCAGTTCCATGCACAGCCATTCCAACTCGACCGAATAGCCGAGGTCGGCACGCACGTTGCCGACCAGGCCCAGCGGCAGTTTGAAGATGTGCGTGCTCGGCGTCGATTCGCGCGGGATGCACCAGCGATCCTTGTGCCACAGCAGCGCTGTTTTCTCCTGCGCGCCGGCGATGGACAGGCGGAAGGCGTCGCTGTCGGCCGCCTCGAACGCGCGCCCCGCGACGGCGTCGCGCAGCACCCGCGCCACGCCGGCTTCGTCCAGCGGCTCGGCCACGATGCGATGTGCGTCGCCCGGCGCCGCGTCCGCCGGCACGAGCTGCACCGCGCCGGCGCAGTCGCGGCCGATCGCGGCGAGCAGGTCGAACGCCTGCGTGGATGCTGCATCGTAGCGGTCGCGCAGCCGGCGCAGGATGCGCGGATTGTCGGGAATCAGGTTCTCGAACCACGCCGCCACGACGGCGCCGCGCATCGGCACCGCCCTGTCCGTGCCGTGGCTGCGCGCAAACGGCAGCGACAGCGACAGCGGCCGGCCCTCGGGCGCCTCGACCCATTCGGCCGCGTAAACCAGGCTGTCGGCGCCGGTGCGCGTGCGTTCCCAGCGGCCGACGTAGTGGCCGTTCATCCAGATGTCGAGCGCGGCGATGCGGCGCGCCATCGCTTACCACTCCGGCCGCTTCGCCGGTTTGGCGGCTCCCGCAGGCTCGCCCTTGGCGCGCAGCGCGAGCTCCAATCCGAGCAGCAGGCTCAGGCGATGGATGCGGTCGAACGAGGCGCGGCCGGCGTTGTTCTCCAGTTTCGACACCGCCTGCACGGTGACACCCAGCGCCTTGGCGACGTCGGCCTGCGTCAGGCCGCGGCGAATGCGCGCGGCGCGCAGCAGGGTACCCAGCTGGTCGGGGACGCGGATGATGTCCATGCGATCAACCTACAGGTTGATTCGACAAAAATCAACTTACAGGTTGAATATCCGCGAATCAACCTGAAGGTTGATTAACGTGATCCAAGCCGGTCCGCGCGGGGCACCGGAAACGCGAAGGGGCCCGCGGGGGCCCCTTTGCCTGGTACGCAGCGCTCCGCTCAAGCAAACGGATCGTGCAGCACGATGGTGTCGTCGCGGTCGGCGCCGGTGGCGACGATGGCGAGCGGGCAGCCGGAGAGTTCCTCGACGGCGCGCAGGTACGCGCGCGCGGCGGCGGGCAGCTTGTTCCAGTCGCGCACGCCGGAGGTGGGTTCCTCCCAGCCGGGGAATTCCAGGTACACCGGCTTGCACTCGGCCCAGCCGGCGGCGTCCAGCGGCGCCAGCTCGCGGCGCTTGCCGCGGTATTCGTAGGCGATGCAGACCTTGATCGACGGCAGGCCGTCGAGCACGTCGAGCTTGGTGATGGCGAGGCCGGAGATCGCGTTGATCTGCACGGCGCGCTTCAGCGCGACCAGGTCGATCCAGCCGCAGCGGCGCGGACGGCCGGTGCTGGCGCCGAACTCGGCGCCGCGCTTGCGCAGCAGCTCGCCCATCTCGTCCTCGAGCTCGGTCGGGAACGGGCCGCCGCCGACGCGCGTCGCGTAGGCCTTGCAGATGCCGAGCACGTAGTCGATGTCGCAGGCGCCGACGCCGGTGCCGGCCAGCGCGCCGCCGACGGTGGTGTTCGACGAGGTGACGTACGGATAGGTGCCGTGGTCGACGTCGAGCAGCGCGCCCTGCGCGCCTTCGTAGAGGATGTGTTGGCCGGCCAGGCGCGCGTCGTGCAGCAGCGTGGCGACGTCGGCGATCATCGGGTTGAGGTATTCGCCGTAGGCGAGCGCCTCGTCCAGCGTCTTCTGGTAATCGACCGCCTCGGCCTTCAGCCAGTGGGTCAGCACGAAGTTGTGGTAGTCGAGCACTTCGCGCAGCTTGCCGGGCAGCTCGTGCGGGTACATCAGGTCGGCCACGCGCACGCCGCGACGCGCGGCCTTGTCCTCGTAGGCCGGGCCGATGCCGCGGCCGGTGGTGCCGATGGCCTTGGCACCGGAGGCCTTCTCGCGCGCCTGATCGAGCGCGATGTGGTAGGGCATGATCAGCGGCGTCGCCGGGCTGATCTTCAGGCGCGAACGCACCTCCACGCCCTGCGCCTCGAGTTCCTCGACCTCCTGCTTCAGCGCCGCCGGCGACAGCACCACGCCGTTGCCGATCAGGCACTGCACGCCGGGGCGCAGGATGCCGGACGGGATCAGGTGCAGCACGGTCTTCTTGCCGCCGATCACCAGCGTGTGGCCGGCGTTGTGGCCGCCCTGGAAGCGCGCGACCGCGCCGACGCGCTCGGTCAGCAGGTCGACGATCTTGCCTTTGCCTTCGTCGCCCCACTGCGCGCCGAGGATTACGACTGACTTGCCCATGATGTTCTCGCCTGATGTGACCCCGTCGCAGGACGAGGCTTGCCGAAAGACCACTTCGATACTTCCCCGCGCGGCATGCGGCGCGCTTCGCTTGCTGCATCCCACGGTGCTCGCCGTCCACGCCTGCCCCCGCGCAGACGGGTTGGGCCGTCCGCCGGAGGCGGGCGGCGGATCCGGCGCTGCACGCCTCGATCCGCCCTACGCATGCTTTTCCACGCGGCATGCGGCGCACTTCGCTTGCCGCACCTCGCGCCGCACGGCACACCTACGGGCGCGAAGTGCCCCGGAGGCCACCCCACC